>JADFKI010000109.1 GCA_022565015.1 Chloroflexota bacterium | reverse complement strand
TCGTTGGAAGTAGCGCGATCCAGGATGTTGGCCTTCTCCGGATTGTCGATGGTAATGTATGCGATATGTCCCTTCTTTTCGTACAGGACACCCATTGCGTTCCCTCCCTATATCAGCATATGCACATGCATCTTCCACGCCGCGCCAGGCCGCTTTCAGTAGATGACTCCATTCTCAATATGTGACTTGATTTCGTCGTCAGTCAGGCCAAGCAAAGCGCCATAAATCTCCCGATTGTGCTGCCCAAGCACGGGCGCCGCCGCAATCTTCGACGTCGGCTCGCCATCGATGCGCCAGCCCAGGCCGGGCAGGTCCCTGGCAACGCCGTCGCTCGTCGTCAGCCTGGTGAAGTATCCAGTCTCCCGTAGGTGCCGCTCGTGGAACACGTCATATGTATCGAGCGAGGGCCCGGCGGGCACGCCTTCCTGTTGCAGCGTGTGCATGGCCTCGTAATGGTCGCGCCGTAAAGTCCACTCTGTTATGGCACGGTCTATCTCGTCCCGGCGTTTCCGGCGACCATCCGCCGTGGCCAGCACGGGGTCGGACGCCATGTCGGGCCTTCCAATGACCCCACAGAGAGCCCGCCATTCAGTGCAGTCGGTGACGGCGATTGCCACCCACTTGTCGTCTCCGGCGCACCTGTAGACATTGTGCGGCGCGTGCGAATCGTCCAGATTGCCTATGGGCTCTCTAACGCGCCCGTTCATCTGGAAGTCCAGCAGCGCCTCGGGCAGCGTGGACGTGAGCGCTTCGGCCATGGAGAAGTCTATATACTGCCCCTCGCCCGTGGCGGCCCGATGGTTCAACGCGGCGACCGCTATCATGGCAAGCTCCATGCCGACCCACGGGTCCGCCCACAGGCCGCCCTTTATTGGCTCCCTGCCGGGATAGCCCGAGATCGAGTTCCATCCCGTGTAGTATTGCAGCAGGCTTCCGTAGGCGACGTAATCCTTATCCGGCCCTGTATGGCCGGTGCCCGAAGACGCGACCATGATTATGTCCGGCCTGACCTGCCTGAATGCGTCGTAGCCCAGGCCTATGCGCTCGATGACGCCCGCGGCAAAATTCTCGACGACGATGTCGGCGACGGACACGAGGCGCTTCGCAAGCTCCAGCCCGTCTGGGACCGAGACGTTGAGCGCGCAGTACAGCTTCGACTGATTGTATGCCTGGAAGGGCGCTCCCCTCGTCGACGGGTCGGGCCTGCGCGCGCTTCCAACCTTGATAACCTCCGCTCCCATCATGGCGAGAAAGCGCGTGGCGGTCGGGCCCGCTATCACCCAGCTCAGGTCGATTACCCTCACGCCGTCCAGCGGCAGGTCTCTCATCGCTTCAGAGCCCTTCCAGGACCGAGGCGTTGTGCTCCCCGAGGAGAGGTGCGGGTCTCGTCGCCAGGGGCAGGTCCGCACCCGATAATCGATACGGCACGCCCGGATACTTCAGCTTCCCGGCAACAGGGTGGTCCTGCTCGATAAAGAACCCTCTGTGGCGCAGATGCCCGTCGTCGAAAAGGTCCTCGACGGTGTTCACGGGAAAGCAGGGTATGCGGCGCTCTTGACCCCATCGGGCCACGTCCTTCTTGGAATGGTCCGTGGTCCAGCCCTCGACGAGGCGCCACAGCTCGGGGAAGTTGGCCTCCCTGCCCTCGCGGGTCGTGAAGCGCTCATCGGAAGCCCAGTCCGGGCCGCCCATGAGCTCGACCCATCGCTCCCACTGCGCGTCCTCTCTCGGCGATATGGCCACGTAACCATCGCTGCATCTAAGAACGCCGCCGACCGCCGTCACGATGCCTCCCGTAGTGGCCTCCTTGACCTGCTTCACGTCCCTTGGCGGCGCAGGCCGGTCGTAGGCACAGTTAGCGAGGCCGCTGATAAGCTGCGTCACCATCGCCTCGTACGCCGACACCTCGACGTGGGCTCCCAGCCCCGTCATGCGCCGTCGGTACAGCGCCGGCAAGGTTGCCGTGGCGGCCGCCATGCCCACGACGAATTCGGCCTGATGCCCGCCCGCGCGTATCGGCGGATCACTTTCAGTGTCCTCCACCGGACCCAAAAGACCGGGCGCCTGGCCGCTCATGTGAAAGAGCACGAGATCGGTTAGCCTATAATCAGCGTAAGGGCCCCACGAGCCGAACGACGTGATAGACGTGTAAACCATCCCGGGGTTTTCTTCCTTGAACGCCTCGTAGCCTAGCCCCAGGCCATCCAGGTATCCCTGCGGGAGGTTCTCGATGACTACGTCGGAGCTTTCCGCGAGTTGCCTGAGCTTTTCGACTCCACCCTCTTCATGAAGGTCGAGAGTCACACCGAGCTTATTCATATTCAGGGCCAAAAAAAGTCCGCTCTTCTCCGGGTGTGGCTCGTCGTCGGGAAAAGGTCCCATCATGCGCGCGGGATCACCTTCGGGGGGCTCGACTTTTATCACTTCGGCGCCCAGCTGAGCAAGCACCTTCCCACAATACGGCCCCGATACGCCCTGACCCAACTCCAGGACCTTCACACCCGAAAGCAGTCCTTTTGCCGAGCCCGTTTCCATCAATGCGTTACCTTTCGTTCCGTCCAACCCGTGGGCAATTCTAAATCAATTGTTTTGGGTCTGCCATGTATCGTCGAGATAATTTTGTTGGCCTTGCCGTATGTCGTCGGAGAAATATGGGGGGGCAAAGAACCGCAAACTGAATGTGACAACGGCGTGCCGTCGCGCTAGAATTGGCTGATACTGCTGTTTTGCGGGAATGCGGGGACAAGACCATGAGAATCGAGACCATCGCCGCCCAGGCGGGACACCAGATCGACGCCCAGACCGGAGCGGTGGCGCCTCCCATTCACGTGTCCACGACCTTCGAGCGCGACGCCGACGGCGAATACTCCAGGGGCTTCGTTTATTCACGAAGCGGCAACCCCACGCGCAGCAGCCTGGAGGCCGTGCTGGCAGACCTCGAAGGCGGTCAGTGCGCCGCGGCGTTCTCGTCGGGGTCGGCCGCGTCGGCCGCAGTATTCCAGGCGCTGTCGGCGGGAGACCATATCGTCGCGCCCAACGACTGCTACCACGGGACGACCACCCTGCTGCGCAACGTCTTCTCCCGCTGGGGCCTGGAGACCACCTTTACCGATGTCACGGAGCCCGAGCGCGTGAAGGAGGCGATGCGTCCGAACACGCGGCTCATCTGGGTCGAGACCCCATCCAACCCCATGCTGAAGGTTACGGACATCCGTCGGACCGCGCAGATCGCGCACGACGCCGGCGCAGTCTGCGTCTGCGACAACACCTGGGCGACGCCCATAAACCAGACGCCCCTGGCCCTGGGGGCGGACCTCGTCGTCCACGCCACGACGAAGTACCTTGGCGGTCACAGCGACGTGATGGGCGGAGCGGTCGTGTCCGCAACGGACGACGACTTTTTTGGACGGGTCAGGGAGGTGCAGAGAACGTACGGCGCGGTGCCGTCGCCCTTCGACTGCTGGCTAGTCAATCGCGGCATCAGGACGCTGCATCTGCGCATGAAGGCGCACGGCGAAAACGCGATGAGTATCGCTCGATTCCTATCGGACCACCCGAGGGTAGAGGCGGTACACTATCCCGGACTCAAGGACCACCCCGGACACTCCATCGCCTCGAAACAGATGTCCGGCTTCGGAGGCATGATGTCCCTTCAGGTCAGGGGTGGGCGCGACGAGGCCATGAACGTGGCGGCAAAAGTGAAGCTATTCACGCGCGCCACGAGTCTGGGCGGCACGGAGAGCCTCATCGAGCACAGGGCCTCGATCGAAGGCCTTCAATCCAAGACTCCCCAGAACCTCCTGAGGCTGTCAATAGGCATCGAAAACGCAGCCGATCTGATCGAAGACCTCGAGCAGGCCCTGGAGAACTAGGCTTTGGACAATAATCGAGACTCTCGAGGGAAAACAAACGAGCACGTAACATACGTCGAAATGACCTCCCTCGAACGGCTTATTGCCGGCAGGCCTCCTTCGCGGGCGACGGAGCTCAGAATTCAGGCGCCGCCGGCTCCGGAGCTGAGCGAATCACTCTACAAAGCAGTGGGCGGGGATTGGAGATGGACGGAACGCCTCCCCTGGGGCAGGAAAGAGTGGAGCGATTACGTTCTGCGACCCGATGTCGAGACCTGGACTCTCCTGGTTGAGGAGACGATGGCCGGCTACGCCGAGTTCATCGTTCATGATGACAATAGCGTGGAGATCGCGCAGTTCGGCCTGGTGCCGGACTTCATAGGCCAGGGCCTGGGAGGCCACATGCTTACGTTGGCCGTGGAACAGGCCTGGAAGAAACAGCCGAGCCGGGTGTGGCTTCATACATCAAATTTCGATCACCCCCATGCGCTGGAAAACTATCAGGCGCGGGGCTTCCGCATTTTCAAGAAAGAGACTCTCACGCACTATTCGGTGGAACAGCCGCCCGCGGAGTGACTTAAAAGGGTCTGAAATGTCGACGAGCATACGACCGGCAACGGAAGCAGACGCCCTGGACATAACCGGTAAGGGTAGCTACGTACTCGTCCTGCGATTAGATGAGCCGCGCAGCATCGACGTGGGCAAGCTGGGCCGGGTGTGCTTTCCTGCGGGGGTGTACCTGTATTTCGGGAGCGCACTGAACGGACTCAAGGGGCGCATTCAGCGGCACTTGCGACGCGAGAAGAAGGTGCACTGGCACATCGACCACCTGACCTCACTGGCCTCCATCGAAGATGTATGGTGGATAGACGACGGCAGGAACTGGGAGTGCGGCTGGGCAAATCGAGCTGCAGGGCTACCCGGGTGGAACTGGTCCGTCGCCGGATTCGGCTCGTCGGACTGCCGATGCAGCTCACATCTGCACGCCTTCGACTCCACCTCGAATCTCGCAAGCATGCGACGTCAGTTACAGCGTGTATGCGGACGCAGGTTCAAGAGAGAGGCCACGGCGAGCGGTTAAATCCCAGGGCGATTCAGACTTATGCTATTATGGGCCCAGAATCTGTAGTATTGGCCGCATGCACCCCATGACGAGGTGAAGCTCGGCCAAGCATCCTTCGCAGAGGTAGGCCGCGGGCATTGTTGAGATGGGCAGGGTGGCACTTTTCCGCTAAGTTGGGCCATGGGTTTGTCGATGGCATTTCTCTCGACGTCGCGCAGGCCATTACGCCGTGCCGCCATTCCACGTCGACTCGCGGATGTTCGCACAATTAATGCAGCCGCTACCGACTTACAAGTTTATTCTCAAACGCATAGCTGACGACTGGAAGCTGCTGCTAAGCATCTTCTCGGGGGTGCTCATTGCGTCGGCGCTCGTGTCCGGTGCACCAATCTATCTGAACTCCCTCAAGAGACTTGCCGTCAACACGGCCATCGATCGGTCCTCCTCTACATTCCTGGACCTGCTCGCCATCGCCCCCAATATCCCGCTTCGGGACGACAGCATCGACAGGTCCGGCCTCGAAGTAGACGAGGCAATCAACAACCACCTGTCGGAATTCTTCTTAAGCAGGGAGCGTTTTCTCAAGGGCCCGATCTTTCTCGTGGGCACTCCTAGGCAGCCGTTGCCGACGGCGCTTGATGCCGACGAACGGGCGTCGAGGGGTTACTTTCAGCACCTGTCCAACGTCGAGCAGCACGTCACCTTCATAGACGGCGCTATGGCCTCGGACCAGGTGATTGAGGGGCGAAATGGCCCGATGATCGAAGCTATTCTTGGCGCAACGACCGCCAACGTTTTCGGGTTGTCCGTAGGTGATAAGCTGCGGTTTACTCCTTCGCTCGGGGACCCTAAGCGAATTACAGTCGAGATCGTCGGGATAATGAATCCCACGGACCCGGCGGAAGAATATTGGAAGTACAACGCTAATCTCTTTGTGGCGCCGGCGCCCCTCGACGACATTCCCGACATCGGCATCGAGGTCGATCCCGAGGAGCCGCCGATCGCCCTTTTCGTCTCCAAACGCGCCATGCTGGACAGCCTGAGAGACGCGTACCCAGGCACCCTCCTCAGCTCCACATGGTTCATCTTCGTGGACAGGGCCGGGCTCAAGAGGATCGAGCCGGACGAACTGAAACGCAGCGTACGGGACTTTGAAAAAGAGCTGTCCGAGAGGCTTCAAGGTTCAGCGGTATTCACGGGAATCGAGACACTTCTGAGAAGATTCGAACGAAGGAGCTTCTTCTCCAGCGTGCCCCTGCTACTGCTTCTCACCATTATGGTCATCACCGTCCTGTATTATCTTACGATGATGGTCTCGTACCTCGTGAAGAGTAGAGAGGCCGACGTGGCCCTGCTTCGCAGCAGGGGCGTTAGCACGCCGCAGCTCGTCAAGCTGTACGCAGTCGAGGGTCTCGCGATTACAACCCTTGCCGTTGTTGTCGCGCCGTTTCTCGCCTTCGGCGCGATAGCCATATCTGGAAAGCTGCCCTTCTTTTCCGAGATAACCGGCGGCAGCCCGCTTCCCGTCGATATGCGGTTGTCACCGTTTCTTGTTGCGGGGGCCGTCGGCGCCCTCAGCCTGGCGATATTTGTCGTGCCCGGCGTGCTTGGAGCCAGGGCCGGCCTTATCATTCACAAGCTGAGGTCTTCCAGGCCTCCGTCGGTGCCCCTCTTCCAGCGGTACCACCTCGATCTGCTCCTGCTGGTAATCGGCGGCCTCGTGTTCTGGGAGCTGAACGCGAGGGGCCAGCTGGTATCCGGCGGGCTCTTCAAGGGCGTACAGGTCAACGAGGCCCTGCTATTAGCGCCCGTCCTCGTGCTGACCCTGGTCGCCCTGGTATTCATGCGGCTGTTCCCCCTGATCGTTCGGTACATCGGCGGCGAGTCGGCCGGGCTGCAACAGGCGGTGGTATACGGTTCGACGGTCCTCCTGGCATTGACTATCACTACGGAGGCCATCAGCGCCGGCGCGTTCGACGGGCTATGGCTTCCGTTGGCGCTGACCGCCGCTATCGGAGCGACGTTTTGGGCTACGGACCGCGCGGAATCCGGGCCGGCGGTGGGTACAGCCGGTATATCAGTAGGGTCTGCCCTCTGTTCCCGTACCCCGTCGATAGGGCGAATTTTTGCCGGCTCGCTCTTCTCAGCCTGGGCGCCGATGGGAGAAGCCCCGTTGTCAGGAAGGCCGGAGGTAGCCTGACGACGGCCGGAATCACTAGGAGCGGAGGACGGGCTAGAACCAAAGGTTAAAAATAGGCCCACTCCAAGGGCTGCCAGCATGACTAAAAGGGCTGCCGATATGCCGACCACATTGTTTCTCACCGAAGCCTCCCGAGGTGCGCCTTTTTGAAGCATGGGGTCCGGGCATCCGCCGGTTCTTTTCCCAGGCTAATCGCGTACGGCAAGATATACGGTGTAGTGTGCGCCACCTTTACCTCTCCCACGCGCTCGCAATCCAACTTCTTCCACCTCGAATCCGGCCCTGCGCAGCCGTTTGGCAAACGCCGGCTCAGGACCGGAGGACCATACGGCCAATACGCCTTTCGGCCTTAACGCGGCGAAGGCTGTGCTCAGTCCATTGGGGCTATAAAGCCAATCGTTTTCCTTTAGGGTTAGCCCCTGGGGGCCATTGTCGACGTCGAGCAGGATGGCGTTGTAGTCCCCTGTGGCCGTCTTTATCATCTGGGCAACATCGGCTTCATGGACCGCGACCCGGCTGTCGTCGAGAGGATTACCGGCCAACCCGGCAAGCACTCCCCGGTTCCACCGCACCACCTCCGGGACCAGTTCGGCGACGGCCACCTGGGCTTTGGCTCCAAGTTCATCCAGCGCCGATCTTACGGTGTATCCCATGCCCAGACCGCCGATGAGAACTCGAGCCCGGGGATGGTTTGCGATTTTTTGACAGGCCAGTTTGCCCAGCGCGTCTTCCGTCCCGTAAACACGGCTGTTCATGAGTTCATAATTGCCCGCTTTAATCGAGAACTCGTTGTCACGCTGGTACAAACGGAGCTCCAGTCCGTTTCCGGGCGTCTGTGCCGTGTCGAGTAGCTTCCAAGGAATCATAGGTTGTTTTAACTCTCTAGCCAAGAAATGCCAGATCGCTTCCCATTAGCTCCAGACTATCTTGCCGCGTTCAGGTCGAAGCGGCCCGGGCGGTTGATCTCTGCTACGAAACCACGTCTATTTGATACTATTAATGTTACACCTGATGCAGCTAAGCCGCACCGGATTCCCGGTTTAGCCGACTGTGCCTCCGGCGACTCCCTCTTTTTATTGACCAGGCTGGAACCGGGACTTGACCGCGCCTAACTCAGCACATATGATGCGGCGGAACAGTCGGAAGAGGCTATTTGACGCCCGTTTATCTTTTCGACGCCAAACTTTCCTATAGAGGTGCGCAAATATGAAAGTCATCGAAGCCGTTGCTCGGATCTTGAAAACTGAAGGTGTGGACTGGGTGTCCTGTTTCCCGAATAACCTACTAATCGAAGCCGTTGCCAAGGAAGGCATCCGCACCATCATGTTCAGGCAGGAGCGCGGCGGGCTGATGGCCGCCGACGGGTACAGCCGGCTGAGCGACCGGGAGAAGTTCGGGGTAACTATTACCCAGGGCGGCCCCGGCTCGGAGAACACCATGGGCGGCATCGCTCAGGCCTTCAGCGACAACATTCCCGTCCTATACCTGCCCGGTGGACCCACGCTGGCCCAATACGCCGTCCGGCCTAACTTCTCGCCGGCCCGCACCTACGCGTCGGTGTGCAAAACCACCGAGGTCATAACACATCCATCACAGGTCTCCAGCGCCATGCGCCGGGCCTTCCATAACCTGCGCAACGGCCGCGGCGGTCCGGTCTTGGTCGAAATCCCCGCCGACTTGGGCGACCAGGAAATCTCGGAAGAGGCCCTGAACTATACGCCCCCTAAGCGGTATCGCCAATCTCCGTCCGCCGGCGACGTTAAGGATGCCGTCACACTTCTGCTGAACGCGCGAAAGCCGGTTATCTGGTCGGGAATGGGAGTCCTGTTCGCCGGAGCAACCGCGGAATTGCAAGAGTTGGCCGAACTAACCGAGATACCCGTGTACTGCACCATGCCCGGCAAGTCGTCCTTCGACGAACGGCATCCCCTGGCCCTGGGGTCCGGGAGCAATTCCACCAGTCTCCAGGCGCGGCGGTGGCTACAAGAATCGGACGTGCTGTTCGCTGTTGGCTCCAGCATGACCCGTACCGGCTACGGCCAGCCCATCCCGGACGGAAAGGTCATTATCCACAATGTTGAGAGCATTGAGGACATCAACAAAGATTTTTCGGTCGATGTTGGCCTGCCCGGCGACGCCAAGCTGACTCTTCAAGCCATGATCGAAGAGGTCAAGGCCCAGGCCGGCGAAAACGGCCGCAAGGGTAAGACCGAGGTGGCTGCCGAAATCAAGGGGATTAGGGACGGTTGGATCGCTGAATGGACCCCGCTGTTGAATTCGGACGATGTCCCGATTAACACGTATCGGGTGATCGGCGAGATAGAGCGCAACCTGGACAAAGAGAACAGCATAGTCACCCACGACGCGGGGGCGCCTCGGGACACCATCATGCCCTTCTATCCAGGCACCGTACCCCACAGCTACATCGGCTGGGGCAAGACCACCCACCTGGGCTACGGGATTCCTCTTATGATCGGCGCCAAGCTGGCCAGGCCGGATAAATTCTGCCTAAATTTCATGGGAGACGGCGCATTCGGTATGTCCGGACTGGACATCGAGACCTCGGTCAGGGCCGGAGCCCCCATCACAACCGTCGTTTTGAACAACGGTGGCATGGCTACCTACCCAGGCGGCTACCCAGTTGCCAAGGAGCTGTTTGGCACCACCCACATGGTTGGCGATTACGCCAAGATAGCCGAGGGCATGGGCGCGGTGGGCATCGTCGTGACCCAGCCTGCCGAGATAGGCCCGGCCCTGAAAAGGGCGCAGCAACTCAACGCGGAAGGAAAGACCGTCCTCCTGGACATACACTCCAACTTGGAAGCCCGCCGGTCGAATTTCAGTTAGGAACGGAGCGCAGCTTGACACGTGTGTAGGGGCACCCCGATGGTATCGGGGTGCCCCTACGTTTGTCTCCAGAATGTTTAGATTACCTAGGCCGTCACCAAACTGGCGTAATGGTCGCCTTTGGAAATGGGAGCCAGACCGGTCATAATTTCCGCCCAGTGATCTCCTCCATCATCGCTGCACCATACCTCGCCGGTGGCGGTCGCGGCGAAGACCGAGAAGGAGGAATCCCCCCAGTCCTCCAGGCACATGGCTTCGACGGAACCCTGCAGCCGGTCCGGGAGGCCGTTGCCCAACTGCTCCCAGGTCTTCCCGCCGTCGTTGCTCCGTGAGATGCGAGAGCCGGCAAAGTGAGATTCCCGCCAGGAGCCCGGCCCGTGGTGGGCGGCCGCCACCAGGACGATCTCGGGCTTGCGGGGGTGCAAAAGCAGGAAGTCGGGGTACCCGCCGATTTCGTGGGCGGTGGTGGTCAAGTGTTCCCAGGTTTCACACCCATCGGAGGTGACGTATATGCCGTCCCCGCCGGTGATGTATATCCTGTTGGGGTCCGCCGGGTTGATGACGGTCCGGTGGACATCGTTGTCCATGCCGGTAATCCTCGTGAAGGTTTTCCCGCCGTCGGTGCTCTTTTGCAGACCTCCAACCTCTACGCCGACAAATATGGTGTTGGTGTCTTCCGGGTGGAAGTTAATGTGCTTGGTATGAGCAACGTGGGGCGGACCGGGGAAGGTCCAGTCCGACGTGTCCACCGACCTTAGCGCCGTAAGCTCGGTCCAATGGCGGCCCAAGTCGTCGCTGTAAAAGAGGTGGGCCGGTTGGGTTCCGGCGAAAATCCGGACGGCGCCGGTTACTTGGGCCGCCGCCCAACTGTAGATGTCGGGCTGGGTGATGCCGTCGTCCCGCCGCTCCCAGGTCTCCC
>JADFKI010000348.1 GCA_022565015.1 Chloroflexota bacterium | reverse complement strand
CGACTCTGTTTTATGACCTGGTTGGCGACGGGCAGGTCTTTGTAGTAATGCATGGTGGTCTCGGCGCCGACCACACCATGTACAGGTCCCTGGACCCGCTGGCTCAGGCAAGGCGGCTTCTATATTACGATCATCGAGGCAACGGACGCTCCAGTCGTCCAGCACTAGAAACTTTGACGATGGAGCAGCTGGCAGACGACGCGGCATCTCTCATAGCACAGATAACCGACGAAAAGGTGATCTTATTCGGGCACTCCTATGGTGGGTTTGTTGCGCAGGAGTTTGCCCTTCGTCATCCCGAGCGACTCGCGGCCCTAATACTTTGTGACACAACGCCCGGTCAATTGGGGGAGGGTGAAGACGAGTCGGAGTCGAAGGGCCCGCCGCCGCCTGCTGAATTCATCGAACTAATATCGAACCCACCTGCCAATGATGAGGAGTTGGCAATCGCCATGCAGACGATGCTGCCCCTGTATCTTCACCGCGCCAGCCCCACCGACCTGGAACCCTCCTTCGCTAAGACGATATTTGACTTGAAGGCCATGAACCGTGGATTCGAACTGTTGTCGACGTGGAGCTCAGTGGACCGCCTCCACTCAATTATCCTGCCAACGCTCCTGCTGGTGGGGAGCCACGACCTGTTTACGGCACCGCCCCAGTCATACAGAATCGCGGGCCGTATACCTCACGCCGAGGTTGTGGAATTCAGTGAAAGCGGGCACATACCCTGGATCGACGAGCCTGAGCAATTTTTCAAGGTCGTCGTCGATTGGCTAAATCGTCAATAAGCCCGAACCATCGGATAAGAGCGATGCGCCTATTCTTCAGATGGGTAATTGAGCGCATCAATCATTCGTGGTCCCTTCCACGCCATGGGCGACTTCGCCAGGACTTTTATGCATCGTACCGCGATTGAGGGTATAATCTCATTCAACATATGAGGAGAAGACAGAAGATGGCTACCAGGCTCCGGGACTATAACGTACGAGTGAGGGCGATCAGCTCCGGACGCAAGTTCCCTGAAGGTCTATCGGGTAATGCGTCGCGGATGTTCGAGAATTCGAAGACGTCGCTCGCCGAGGACTTCAAGGGCGTTACGTCGGACGGTACGGTCGTTCCCGGACTGTTTTCGCTGGGGAAGACCGGCCAAGGTACGAGGCCTATCAAGAATGCCGTCAATGCATTCCTGGCGTCCCTGGACCCGCAAGAGAGAGACGCAGCCACGTTCCCCGTTGACGGCGACGAATGGCGCAAATGGAGCAATATCCACATATTCCTGATGCGGCACGGCGCGGTGCTGGACGAGATGAACTCCGTCCAGCGAGACCTCGCCCTGGGCGTGCTGAAGGCGAGCCTCAGCTCCAAGGGATACAAGCTGGCCCGCGACATCATGAAGCTGAACTACGCAATCGGTGAGATTACGGGGAAGTTCGAGGAGTACGATGAGTGGCTGTACTGGCTGAGCATCATGGGCACGCCCTCCGACGACGAGCCCTGGGGCTGGCAGATCGACGGCCATCACGTGATTATCAACACTCTTATCGTCGGAGACCAGCTAGTCATGACTCCGGCATTTCTGGGGTCCGAGCCCGTGGCTGTCTACGACGGCAAGTATGCCGGGACGCACGTGTTCGAGGAGGAGGAGACCGCCGGCCTGAAGCTGGCGCTGTCCCTGTCCAAAGACCAGCGAAGCAAGGCCGTCATCTCAGACACGGTCCCCAGGGAGGTCTTTACGACGGCGTATCGCGACAACTTCGAGCTTAAATACGAGGGCATTCGGTATGACGAGCTTGCGGGAGACCAGCAGGCCATGTTGCTGGACATAATCGGCCTCTACGTCAACGTGACCCGGCCCGAACACGCCGACGTCAAGATGGAAGAGGTGAAGCGGCACCTGAACGAGACCTATCTGGCGTGGATGGGCGACATCGAGGGCGACGGCGTCTTCTACTACAGGGTGCACAGTCCGGTCATACTCATCGAGTTCGACCACCTGCCCGGCATCGCGCTGGACAACGACGAGCCCTCTCGAGACCACATCCACACGGTGGTCCGCACGCCCAACGGCAACGACTACAGCAAGGACCTCCTTCGCCAGCACCGGCAGCAGGAGGCCCACGCCCACGTCTACGTCTAGCCAGCGGTGGCCAAATAGACGGTGCGGCGAGACCCTAAAGCATCTCTCCGGCTGACTGGACGCGGCGGCCCCACCACTCCAGGCCCTCCCTGACATACTTCCATTCAGGGTTCTGCTTCACGTCCCGCAGCCCCGCCATGACCTCGCGGAACGTCTGCGCGTCCCCTTCGGCGAACTCGAAATACCCCACGAAGTCGTAGCTCCCCTCCACCCCATACCCTTCGGGAGCGTGCACCAGACGTCGGTTGATGCACGATATGCCTGCGTCGGCGGCAAGGGAGTGGCCCTTGGCTACCAGGTCCTCGTTCGCGCCATAACGAGGAAGAAAGAAACTCTCGCGGTGAATCCAGTCCATGTCCCACCACGCCTGCGTCTTGTTCATGGGCGTCACGACCCCGAACGGGTAGTGCTCGCCGGGCCCAGGCGCCAGCGCGGGCTCGTAGGCGTATTGAGTCATGGCGTAGCTCGTGTAGCTTCTCGGCCTCTGTACTCCAGCCAACGTCTCGACCGCGCCTCCTCGTGGCTCGACCAGCCCTCGGAGTCGCCGTTCGTATTCCAGCAGAGGCTCCGAGGTCTCCGCCTCGAGACGGACCAGGGCTTGCGCCTCCGTCAACGCTGGATGAGAGACGTCCCTTTCGCCGCTCATTGAGGGCTCCGCACGCAAGTACTGGAAACGGCCCATGCGGAATGAGTCGTCG
>JADFKI010000347.1 GCA_022565015.1 Chloroflexota bacterium | reverse complement strand
GCCTTGGCCACGGCGACAACCATGCCCCTGTCCTTGAACGAGCCCGTCGGGTTGCAGCCCTCGAGCTTGAAGTAAAGCTCTTCGCACCCCACCTCTCCGCCGATGTAGCGAGACTTCACCAGCGGAGTGTCACCTTCGCCCAGGGAAAACATCGGAGTGTTGTCCGTGACGGGGAGGTATTCTCTGAAGCGCTCTAGAACTCCTCTTTTCATCTCACTCCGTACGCTCTTTCACCCTGAGAAGCCTACGACCGCATGTCCATGGAGCACATACGTGTCGTGGCGCCGGGGTGAAAACTACACATCAAGGGGCCCAATGGGCCCGGAGACGCTCCTCCAACTTCGTCGGTGGCAATTCCTGAAATTCGCATGACAATAGGATACTTCAAATTTAACCCGTACGTCCATCTATGCTGCGATGCACAGGTATGGAATTCCACCTTATGCAGGAGATCGACCAGGTCTCGGCGCGTCCGGCTCCTAAGCATTTGCGAGCGGCCAGCCTCGTTGCGGTAGCCTCTTTACGGTCGTTTAGCCATTTGCCGCCAGGTGCTTGAAAGTACGTTTCGATAGGCCATACAATTGAAGTAGGACGGGTTGCTATCTTTTATCGTTGGGAATTGGCCGATAATCGTCAAGTCTTAGCTGAGGTAGAAGGTATGGACATTAAGATCTATGCGAAGAACCTGGACCTTAACGCCGAGACGGAAGAGTACATCCACAAGAGGTTCTCCCGCCTGGAGCGGCACCTGAAGTCGATCTCCGACGCCAAGCTGGAGATCTCTCGGACGGCGGCGCGCGCCCAGCCAGACCGCATAACCGCACAGCTTACCCTGAAGACCGGCGGCGCGACCCTCAGGGGGCAAGAGGCGGGCCTGAATCTTTTCGCGGCCATCGACGCCGTTACCGACGTCATGGACCGCCAGATCAGGCGATATAAGGGCAAGGTTTATAGAAGCTCCAAGGCGAAGAAAACGGCCCGTATTCAAGACGCCCTCATCGAAGCCCAGTTGCCTGCCCTCGACGAGGACGCGGAAGACGACGAGGAGTTTGCAACCGATTTCGGCAAGGTGGTGCGCACGAAGCGGTTCCCCATGAAGCCCATGACCGTCGATGACGCGGTCTCCGAAATGGAGCTGCTCAGTCACGATTTCTTCCTCTTCCGCAACCTGGACAGCAACGAGTACAATGTCGTCTACCGAAGGCATGACGGCGACTACGGGATCATAGAACCAGAGCTTTCCTAACGGACACCGATGGCATAAAGGGGGCCCCGCCGCCTGGTAGGGGCCCTTTGCTTTTCAGGAGGACGGATATGGCTGCGTTGATGGACCAGGACCCGGAAATCGGACGAGCTATCCAGCATGAGATACAGAGGCAGCGCGACAATATAAACCTGATAGCTTCCGAAAACTACGCCAGCAAGGCTGTCCTGGAGGCGCAGGGGTCGGTCCTCACGAACAAGTACGCGGAGGGATATCCCGGCCGCAGGTACTACGGCGGCTGCGAGTTCGTAGACGTCGCCGAGACGATTGCCATCCAGCGCGGCAAGCAGCTCTTCGAGGCCGAGCACGTAAACGTCCAGCCCCACAGCGGTGCGCAGGCCAACATGGCGGCCTATTTCGCGACGATCACCCCCGGCGACACCGTCATGGGCATGAGCCTCGACCAGGGAGGCCATCTGACCCACGGCGCTTCCGTCAACTTCTCGGCAAAGCTGTACAACTTCGTGCCCTACGGCGTCGACCGCGAGCTGGAGCTTATCGACTACGACGAGGTCGAGCGCCTGGCCAAGGAGCACCGGCCCAAGCTAATCGTGACGGGGGCGACGGCCTATACCCGAATAATCGACTTCCCCAGGTTTCGGCAGATCGCCGACGAGGTGGGCGCCGAGCTCATGGTGGATATGGCCCATATCGCGGGTCTCGTCGCGGCCGGAGAGCACCCCTCTCCCGTACCCTCCGCCCAGATCGTCACGACCACCACTCACAAGACCCTGCGTGGACCTCGAGGCGGCATGATCATCTGCGACGAGGACCACCGCCGCAACATAGACCGCGCCGTGTTCCCCAACATGCAGGGCGGCCCGCTGGAGCACGTCATCGCGGCCAAGGCGGTCGCCTTCGCAGAGGCGATGACGCCCGAGTTCGCCGCGTACCAGAAGGGCATCGTAGCCAATGCCAGGGCCATGGCCGACGAGCTTCAGGCCGGCGGCATGCGGCTGGTCTCCGGCGGCACGGAGAACCACACGGTGCTGGTCGACATGACGCCGATGGACCTCACGGGACGTCAGGCCGAGGAGGCCCTGGGCGAGGTAGGCATCGTCGTGAACCGCAACGCCATCCCCTACGACGAGAAGCCTCCCAGGGTGGCCAGCGGCATGCGTTTGGGCACGCCCGCCATAACCAGCCGGGGCATGGGCGAGCCAGAGGCCCGGCAGGTCGGACGGCTCATCATTCGGTCGCTGACGAACCTGGGCGACGCCTCGGTGCAGAGCCAGGTCAAGAGCGAGGTGCTGGAGCTGTCGTCCCGCCACCCCGTGCCTGGGATCGACGTGTAGAAGCGAGAATCTCGGCATCGCTTGGCTATTGAACCTTCTTTCCCACTACTCATGAAACTCTTGGACAATACGGACCTGATGCGTAGAAAATAAGTGGGTAAGTCTAACTTTTTTCTTTAGCGAGGAGGTATTCATGGCTAGTCGGATACGAAATTCAAGGATTGGCATGTATGAGTGTGATATTTTCGCCGATGGAACAGTTGAAAAAGGACTTTACATACGTGGCGACTACATCGGGGTATTCAATTGGGATGACTTAGTCAATAAGATAATTCCCGACGTAATAG
>JADFKI010000108.1 GCA_022565015.1 Chloroflexota bacterium | reverse complement strand
AGGACAATAATGAGCGAATTGAATTCTGACGAAAATTGGATCATGGCGATATATTGGGTCGGAACCACTTTCGAAAGCCAAAAACTTTTGGAGAGTAATTTTCGATATCAGACGCTAATAGGCCGCTGCGAGTAAGCTATGGAGAGTACGTCTACGAGCACGTGCCGGGTTGGGGAAAGCTGCCCGACGGCTGGGAGTGGAACGCTGTGGTCGGCGTCGGCGTGGACAGCCAGGACAGGATTTTTGCATATAATCGCAGCGATCACCCCATGATCGTGCTGGACCAGGACGGAAACATGCTGCGGTCCTGGGGCGAGGATGTCTTCGGCACCGCTCACCACCTGTTCATAGGCCCCGACGACTCCATATACACGACGGATGTCGGCGACCATACCGTCCGAAAGTGGACCGGCGACGGAGAATTGCTCTTGACCCTGGGGACGCCTAACGAGCCGGCCCAGGAGTTCAGCGGCGAGCCCTTCAACAGGCCGACGGATGTCGCGCTAGGACACGACGGCTCCATTTACGTTAGGGACGGCTACGGTAACGCCCGGGTCCACCACTTTACCCCGAACGGGACGCACATCAATTCTTGGGGCGAGCCGGGTTCAGGGCCGGGACAGTTCAGGATCCCCCACAGCGTATGCGTGGACGCAGCCGGCCTGGTATACGTGGCTGACATGGAGAACAGCCGCATACAGGTATTTCTGCCGGACGGGCAATATGTCCGTGAGTAGCGGGGAGTGCACCGGCCCGATCACATTCTGCAGGGTAAGGACGGCCGGTTCTACCTCGCGGAGCTGGGGATGAAGACCGGTCTGTCTCCATCCGACCCGGCGCCTACTCCATTGTCCCATCCGTCCGGCATCAAGATAATGACGTCCGCCGGAAACTGGCTAGGCGGCTGGGGTATGGGCAGCGACGAAAGTGCCGATCTCATCGCGGCCCACGCCCTTGGCATCGACTCCGTTGGAGATCTGTATGTGGGCGAGACCCTGGAGGGCGCACGGATTCTGAAGTACGCTCGCGTGAGGTGAGCTCTTCATCCAAGGGGCCGCCCAACCTGGGAAGGCAGGCTGACTCAGCGATTCCTGTCCCATCGATCGCTGAACACCTGTTTAGCCGATTATTTTTTCGCGTGCTGATTCCCTTCGTACGCCGATCATCGGGGCGACTGTGTGACCTAATTTTGCGGTACGGGCGTCATGCGGCACGTCGTGCGCTATTCCATGGCGCTTCTCCGGTCCTTCTCGCCTGAAGGATAGCTGGCCACGGGGTCGTCGGCGCCGGCGCCGCCAAATCGAAGCATGATCCCCGCCGCGCTGACCGAGAGGCCGGCAAAGCTAACGATCAACAGGGCCGTCCGAAGGTCTTCCAGGGCCTCCTGAACGAAACCGGTGACCAGGGGCCCCAACACGGCCCCGACGGAGAACGAGACCGTTAGGAACGACAGTGCAATCGCCACTTCACGAGAGCGCATTCCCGTCCACATGAACGGCACCGTGTAGAGTATCGGAAAGAAGCCCCAGGCCACGCCGTTCAGCACCGTCGCCACGATTAAAAGGGGAATGGAATCGGTATAGATAAGTCCCAGGTAACTACCGACCATCAACACTCCGAACACTGTCAGCAGGCCTCTTCGTCCTTCATGAATCGAGACGTAATAGCCCACGGCCAGTCCCCATAGTCCACCAACGAATATTCCCAGGGCCAGTATCGCGCCCGTCCATCTCAGGGGAAACTCGTAGGTATCCAGCATCATCGTGGGATAGAAATTCAGGAAGGCGGCCCAGGACATTGAAGACCCGATAAAGCCGAGCCCCGCGACCCAAATATCGCGGTGCGACAGGGCGAGCCTGACCGCGTTCCTCTCGGGACGATCGACCTGGATTTGGGACTCGTCAAGCGGCCGCTCTCGGCCCACGATTATCCACAGGATGGTTAGCACGAAGAAACCAGCCCCGAAGATATAGAATATCATCCTCCAGTCATTCCCGAACTCGCTGAGGATCAATGGCGTCACGATCATCCCCCCACCCACCACGATGCCGAAAAAGACGTTGGACACGCTGTTGGCTATGATGGTCTCGTTCGGTTGGAACCACTGCCTGATCAGGTGGGCCCTGGCGGGCTCCCTGGCGAGCATCGTCACACCGAATGCCAGACGGCCGATGATAAGCATGACTAATGCCGGTGCGACGCCCTGTAGGAATATGAATAGCGTCCCCAGCACCAGAGTCACCGTAGTCAATATCTTTGGTCCGAAACGGGAAGTCCACCAGCTCAGCGGGATGGCCAGTACCATGTTGCCCCAAAAGGCAGCCGAGCCCAGCAGACCCTGTTCACTGGGGGACAGACCCAGGTCGGCGCTAATAGAGGGCAGCAAAATCCCCAGCGTGGAAATCACCATGAAGCCCGCGACCGCGGAGGTAAACCACACGCCCATCACGACCCAACGGTAGGACGAAGTAGACTGTGTAGGACTCGTCACATTACCCTAATCATTATTCAATGCGTATTTTCGAGGATATTTGAGACGTTCAGCGCGGGATGTGTCGGAACGACGCCCCAGTCCTCTCTCACGCATCAGCGGATACAAAGTCTATCAGCACTTCGCCGCACACGACAATCGCTTAGCGACCTCTCGACTCAGATGCCGGAAACATAAGGCCGACCACGCCGTGATTGCAGATGCGGGCGAAGTCCAACCCAATGATGAAGACATAGGACCGGCGCCGCGAATACAATAGTAGTGGGAGGCCTTCCCATTGGCCGGAGCTGGCCGAGCATCGGGTTGGAGCACAGCTTCCACCGAGGGTGCCGCGCTTGCTATGCTGGAGCCGCCCTCGAGAATCGTGAACTGCGATTCAGTGGCATTCGCACGCGCCACTCAAATACCAGCCCGCCCTCCATTTGCGCGTGCCACATACCCGCCGCCATTACGAGGACGCTAACGTGCAGACTCGGGCGGAATTTTAACACGGAGTAACGATGGAAAGAACTACAAAAGCGTTAATAGGAATCACGGTTGTCGCAGTGTGTGCGGCAGTGATACCTCTCTCTTCAACATTGGGGCTGCTGATCCTGGGAACCGAGCCCAACCCCAGGCATCTACCGGTTGAAGTGCAAGGAGCGGTACTGGGATGGGCGATTTCCGCCGCGTTCATCGGCCTGGCGGGTGTGGTCATAGGCGAGCCCCTTGTGCTGGAGAGAAGACACGGCATCTTCGTAGCCTGTAAGGGTTTCATCCGTGGAGGAGGGGTTGGGTTAATCATCGCGGTGTTCTTCAACGTCAGCCTGGCGGTGCTGCATATGAATACGGTCTCCGGTCAGGCTATTACCTCGGTCGGCCTGGCGGTGTTGACGGGGGGGACCGTCGCGGGATTGAGCGCCATGGCCGGCGCCGTAGGGGGAGCCATCATTAGCAGGTCCATAGGCATATTGATTTCTTAACGCATGCACCTGCGATGCGAAGGCCGCGAACGACATTTTCCTTTCACGCCTGGCAACTGACGGAACCGCATTCCATAGACGCGCAGCCGTATTGCGGTGCGTCTCGCTGATACGGTCTGAAGATGAAAGTGTGATTCCAGGGTGCGTCGCATGCCCGGCCGCTATTTTTCGGATTGTGGCTAACGGGTCAAGGAATTATCGGCGAGCTTAGACTTCCAGTAATTGCGACTTATTATTCTTGAATTTTAGAAAGCCTTGACGAGTTACGATAATCGTGTTAGCGTCATCGGAATCTGCCGGTCTGTAAGCTTAATAAGCCGGAGCTAGGTTCTTAACGAACCTGCGCTTGATAACCTGATATTCGGGTGATAGGAAAAAATGGGATGCGATCTTCGGGCTGGGCTAGATTGTATGAAAACTAAGGGAGAGCGACTGATGAGATCAACGAGGCGTTTGGCACTTGTTTCGGTGACATCACTTATCATGGCGATAGTGCTGGCATGTGGGGCTGCTGAAGCTCCTGTGGCAGCGCCTGTAGCCCCCGCCGCCGTTCCCGTGGCGCCGGCGCCGGCACAGCAACCCATTACTCGAGCCGCGCCACAGCAACCCGCCGCACCGGCACCGGCCGCGCCGGCCTTGCCTGCGCAGACTGCGCCAACGGCTCCTGCGCCGGTCGCTGCGGCTCCCACGGCGGTTCCCACGCCCAGGCCGGAGGCGACGGATTTGACATGGATGGCCCGTTACTTGCGGGGCCCAGGGTATAAGCCGGAGTGGGGGCAGCCCAAGTCCGGCGGTATCCTCAGGTACGGCGCGTCTCACACCCTCATCGGACACGACCCCGGCTATGGCCACAGCTTCGAGGGGCCGCAGTTCCTGCCCACGTATAACGCGCTGCTGCGGTTTGACCCGTGGGTAGGGGTTAGTGGGCAAATCGAGGGCGACCTGGCCGAGACCTGGGATATGTCCGGGAACGGCACAACTGTAACCTTCAAGCTGCGAGAGGGCGTGAAGTTCCAGAACAATCCCAACCTGCCGGCGGCGGTCACCGGCGTCTCCGGTGACGAGTTCACCTGTGAGGACGCCCTGGCCAGCCTGGAGTATGCCGTCAATCCGGCGGAAGAAAGAGTACGAACCTTGAAGACCGGCCCAAGGTCGGCGCTCACACACCTTAAGGGCACATCCTGCCCTGAAGGACCGCTGGGCTACGTATTCAAGGTAGATCTTAAGGAACCCCTGGCAAGGACGATCACCATGTTCGCCGGCGGCAGGGGAATGCCCAACAACATGGACAAAGACTTTATCGAATGGCTGGAAAGCGAATGCGGCCTGTGCATGAACGACACGACGCCGGAGACCTTCCTGTACGGCACGGGCACGGGGGCCTTTTCGCCAATCGAATTCCAGTCCGACGTCGTTTCCAGGGTAGAGGCAAATCCCGACTACTTCAGGGAGGGCTTGCCGCTGCTGGACGGTATGGACCATTTCATCATGAAGGACGGCACGACAAGGTTTGCCTCTCTCGTCACGGGACAGATCGACTACTTCGGCGAGGGAAGCGCTTCCCTGCTGCCGGCCCAGGTGGCGCAGGTTCAGAGGAGCTTCGTCAACGAGATAGTGATCGAGCCGGTCGCGCACTCCTGGGGCAAGGGATTGCAGCTGAACATGAACAGGGCTCCCTTTGAAAACGTGAACGTGAGGAAGGCCCTTCACCTGGCCATAGACCGGGATGAATGGGTAGACTTCACCCTCGCCGGGACTCTCCCAGGGGTGATCCGGCCGACGAACTGGATGCCCCCGGGCACGATCTGGGCGCTCCCGAACGACGAGATTATGTCGTTGCCGGGCTGGCGGCAGGGTGCCGGCAAGGTCGAGGACATCGCCGAGGCCAACCGCCTGCTGGACGAGGCCTTTGGAAAGGATGCCCGGTTCTCCTTCTCCTGCATGGCGCAGAGCTCCCAGATATATCTCGACGGCTGCCTGTTCATAAAGGACCAGTTGGCGAGGAACGTGGGCGTCGAAGTGACAATTGACGCAGTTGAATCTGCGGTCCAAACCGAGAGGTACATCGCCGAAAATTACGATACGCACTACGGCTCCAAGGTCACTACGGTCGTCGGGGACCCGGATGACTATTACATGATCTCGCTGGTCCCTGAGTTTGAGAGTAAGTACTACCAGGTGACCGGGGCCGAGATAGCCGAGCCCGCAGGGTTGGCCGCGGAGCTAGAGGCGATGGCGCGAGCCCAATCCAAGGAGCTCGACGTGTTGAAGCGCCAGCAGATGGTCTACGAAATAGAGCGCAAGCTGGCCACGGAAGCCTTTTACTTGATCCCGTTCCCGTGGTCTAATGTCTTCCCCGCCTGGCGTGCGGATGTGAAAGGCTGGACCCTGGGCCCCTTCCCGTCCCAGGTCAAATGGGCCCAATGGGAGAGGGTGTGGCTTGATCGATAACTAGATGCAGCCGTGAAAACTCAGAGGGGGGAGTCGCGATGCCCCTCCCCCCTCTGACAAAGTATAGGGCGTCTCAGATATAGGTGACTCATGCAACGTTATTTAGCGCGCCGGTTAATTTTTGGTGCACTGACGGCTGTCATGGTTTCGTTGTTTATCTTCGCCCTCATGAGGATAGCTCCAGGGGACGTGGCACAGATGATCGCGGTCGCGCAGTCGGGAGGGGAGGCGGCGGAGATCACCGACGAGCAGCTGGAGCGGATTCGGGAAAGCCTGGGTCTGAACGCTCCTTTGCATATTCAGTACTTCAAGTGGATAGGAAACTTTGTTACCGGGGACTGGGGAAAGTCGCTTTTCAGAGGCGCGAGCGTCTTTGAGGAGTTCAAGGTAAAGATTACCGTGACCCTGGAGCTGGTCATACTGTCCCAGATAATCGCCGTAGTCGTCGGGATCCCCGCGGGAATCGTGATGGCCCTGAAGCGGGACACCTTGTTAGACTACGTCGTGAGGATCGTATCGTTGGCAGGCCTCTCCATGCCATCCTTCTGGAGCGCTACTCTTTTTCTGGTTGGCGGGGCGTATCTCCTTAACTGGAACCCTCCCCTGGGGTACGTGCCTTTCTTCGAGAACCCCTGGGAAAACCTGAATCAGTTCATATGGCCGTCCCTCATGCTCGGCTACATCGGCGCAGCCACAAAGGCCAGGATGATGCGGTCCACCATGCTGGAGGTGCTGCGACAGGACTACATCAGGACAGCCCACGCCAAGGGATTGCGGGGCTCCGTAGTCACGTTTCGCCATGCGTTGAAGAACGCCTTCATCCCCGTGATTACCATAGTTGGGATTACCACCGCGTTAGCCCTCGGGGGGTCGGTGGTCATGGAGCGGATCTTCACCCTGCCCGGGATAGGCAGCTACATAATTGAAGGTATGCTGGTAAGGGACTTCCCCGTGGTGCAGTCCATGGTCCTCGTGTTCGCCGCGGCGGTGGTTCTGATCAATCTGTTGGTGGACCTCT
This sequence comes from Chloroflexota bacterium, assembly GCA_022565015.1. Lineage (GTDB taxonomy): Bacteria > Chloroflexota > Dehalococcoidia > Lucifugimonadales > JADFKI01 > JADFKI01. Next base: position 4,017 of record JADFKI010000108.1, on the reverse strand, counting down.
CCTACGGCTGGCTGGACCCGCGGGTGCGGTACGACAGTTAGAGATTTCCCGTCAGGGGGTATGAATGGCAACGCAACAAGAGGGAACAGGTCTTTCAGCATATGCGGGAGCGGGGCCGAGACGGTCCTGGAGTCCCTGGAAGACGATAACTGGATTCCTTGTCAACAAGCCTCTTGGGGCCGCAGGCGCTGCTATCATCATCGTCATGTCGATAATGGCCATTGCGGGGGAGTGGATTTCCTTCTATGACCCGGTAGAGTGGAACCTCCGTGACAAGTTGGTCGGCCCAAACTTGAGCCACTGGCTGGGCACCGACCAGATGGGTAGGGACCTGTGGAGCCGAATGATGATAGGCGCTCGGGTATCCCTCCTGGTGGGCTTCGCGTCCGTGGCATTCGGATCGGGCCTGGGTGGAATTCTGGGAATAGTCAGCGCCTGGTTCGGAGGCAGGGTAGACCAGATCATGCAGCGCCTGATGGACACGCTCATGGCAATCCCCACCCTGATTCTTGCCCTGGCCGTCACCGCTGCTCTCGGGCAGTCACTCTTCTTCATCATATTTGCCATCGGCATCGTCCAGATTCCCCGAGCAAACCGGGTTGTGCGTTCCCAGGCGCTGTCGATAAAAGAAGCGCAATTCGTAGACGCTGCCCGGGCTCTAGGCGCAGGCGACGTCCGCATTATGTTGTCGCACATCATGCCCCAGTGTGTAGCGCCCTGGCTAATCATATCGACGGGCGCCCTCGGCATTGCAATTCTCACGGAGGCCACGCTCAGCTTCCTGGGACTGGGAGTTCCACCACCGGCGCCCTCCTGGGGAGGAATGCTGTCGGGACCGGCCAGGGACTATTTCGTCGTGGCGCCGTGGATGGCCATCTGGCCCGGGCTCGCCCTGACCCTTGCGGTGTACGGCTTCAACCTCTTTGGCGATGCACTGCGGGATGTCCTGGACCCGCGCCTACGAGGCGTTTAGAGGTCCAATATCTGCGTTCCCAATCGGGCGATATCATGCGAAATGCCCGTGCGCCACTACCTTCAGGCCGCTGCCTATTGGATCGCGTACAGGGTCCCGCCCATGGACGTGATGTAGAGCGTGCCGTTTGCGATCACCGGCGTGGATGAAATTGAAGCGTCGGCCATGAATTGCCACTGCAGGCCGCCCGTCAGGGCGTTAATAGCATATAGACGGCCATTTTCATCTCCGACGAAAACGGTTTCGCCCGCGACCGACGGCGATGTGGTTATTCCAACCTCCCCGCGAAACTTCCATACCAGTTCCCCCGTGGACTCGTTCAAGGCAAACAAGGTTCCCGAGGCCGAGCCTATATAGACAGCGCCGTTAGCCACCACCGGCGTGCCTACGAAGCTCTCCCCGGACTCTCGGAATCCCCACACAAAACCCTTGTGGGGTGGAAGGGAACCCACCATGCCCCATATGAATAGTTGAGTTCTCACACGCCGTGCTACCTTCTCCAACGGCAGCTCTCTCTTCCGCCAGTCAATCGCCCTCACGACCCCGTCTTTATCGGCTATGAGCACAAGGTTCTCATGGATTGTGGGCGATCCCCCGACGGGTGATGTCGGAAAGCCCAAACGACGTTTGCCCGTCGAGGTGTCTATCAGGTAAAGGTACCTGTCCTGGGAAACGAACGCGGTCACTTCCTGGTTCACGGCAGGGCCAGAGGTTACGCGGCCTCCGGTAAGATAGCTCCAGCGCTCCTCGCCCGATATCGCGTCCAGCGCATACAATCTGCCATCGCCCGAGCCGATGTACACAACCCCCTGGTAGACCGCGGGAGACGAGTACACCAGCTCGCCGGTCTTGAATTCCCACTGTATCTCACCCGCCTCTCTATTCAGCGCAAGTACCCTGCCGTCTCTAAGTCCGATAAAGACCAGGTCGCCTGCTACGGCCGGCGAAGAGTTAACAGGAGCACCTACCTCGTATTCCCATAAAAGGTTTCCGGACGCAGCATCGAGGGCCAGGACTCTTCCGTCTCCAGTACTCAGATACACCAGGTCTCCGACCACCGCCGGCGATGAGAAGATGGGAGCGTCGATATCGAAGCGCCACTTCAGACGGCCCATCGGTACGATGCCTTCTCCAGTGACGAACGCCCTATGGGCAGGGTCGCGCTGGAACATGGGCCAGTCCCCACCCACGGGCGCGGCGGTGATTTCCGAAAATGGCGGGGGCAGAAAACGAGCAGGTCCGAGATTCGTGTAGCCCATCCAGCCGCCTATGACCAATACCATCGCGGCGACAATACCCCATATGGTCAGACGTTTTCGCCTTGCAGCCGCGAGTCGCCTTCCGTGCTGCTCCTCCGCCGCTTCTCCAGCCACGATATTGCCCTGGGACAGGTTTGCCCTGCAACCTGTGCAGAAGTGAGATTCAGTGGAGTTCTGTTGCCCGCAGATAGGGCATAAGATATCTGTTGCCATGCTTGAAATCGTATCGCAAACAAGCGCTTATTGACACATACCCCGCAATCAACAACCCACGAGCCTGCTTCAGAACGGTGTCACCGCACGAATGCGGACTGTTCAGTCGGCCGTGTGACCCACCAGGGCCCGCATCGAGCTCCATTAAAATGTGGATGATCCGGTCTGTCGCAGCAAGGTTTACGGTGTTATCGTCGAGCGTTAAGGCGGCCCCAGGTGTTGATAGGAAGACCAGGCCCACCGCGGCGCCCGCAGGTTGAAGGCAGTTGACAACATCATTGGCTCAGCCCTGACGCTAGCCGCGCTACGGGCTTGTCAGTCAGCCCCGAGCGTTGAACACTGCCTGAAACACGGATTTGAGATCGCAGTCGCGGCGTAGCAATAATCCCATCATTCGCCGCAGGCTCCTCTCCTAAGGCTGAGATATCAACGTCGAGTTGAAAGGGGTCTGCCGGCGTGAAAAACTTAGGTCCGAAGTCCTACACTTCCGAAGTCTCCCTCACCTGCTGTAAGGCAGCATCGGTTACTCGAAAACCCCCCTGATCTACGCTTGTCGCCTTCTTGACCACAGGCCCTGCCCGACTACCGCGACGCCTGCCAGCACCGCGATGCCAACGACAACAAGTATCACGATCGTAGCCGTGCCTAAACCGCCTGCTCTTTCAGCCACAGGTGGCGCCTCAGGTTCCACAGGAGGCTGACTGGGAGGCGCAGGAGCCACCGGAAGTACCGGCGGCCCCGGCCCAAGGGCGGCGTAACAGTCGCCGTCGGGTGAGGTGTCGAAGTGGATACCGGCGTAGGTACGGCCTGGGCTACCGCGCGCGCCGTCGGAGTAGCGGGCGCCTCCTTGCCGGTTGCAACTGAAATAGCCGTAGCCGTGGTCATGATGGCGGCCTGGATTGTAGGAGCATTTTCAAGGATGTCCACGGGTCTCTGTGCAATCAGGTTCCATATTTGAAGTCGACTGCGACGCATCGGTCAGTCCTGCAAACAGCTTCGGCTATATGGACGGTGGTCTGGACATGCGAATCTCACGATTCTTCGGTTGGCACGTTCAAGAGCGATTGCAGGATGTCATACGCGACAAGCATCACGGCGAGCTTCTGGTCGGCGTCGCGGAAATCGTGCCCACGGACAACTCTCGCATTCCCTTTGTGATCTCGGCCCCGACGATGCGTGTGCCCGTGATACTGAGCGACACAGTCAACGTGTACCTCACTATGCGTGCGGTCATCCTTCTCGTCCTGCATGGACGCTTCCCTGATGGTCGTGCCGTGAGCGAGGACGTCTGCACGGTTGCCGTGCCGGGCACAGGAAGGGCATAGGCGAAAGGGCGCGTCAGGGTAAGCAGCTCGGGTCAATTCCCTTCGGGTACGAGTCCTGCAGGGTGAAGCAAGACGGAGTCCGGATACTCCGGTGTAAGCCTGAGCATCCAGGCAGCATCCACGTCCAATCCAAAGAGGGACCAGCGGTTACTAAGTTGTTCAAGGACTACGCCTCTGGATCGACTACGTTGTCGACTCTGGCCAAATGGCTCAACGGCGAAGAGTTTCGCACCAGAAACACCAAGCG
>JADFKI010000107.1 GCA_022565015.1 Chloroflexota bacterium | reverse complement strand
GGAATCTCGATCAGATCCGGGTCAGATGCGCAACTGTGGATCACCTCCTGGGGGACGCCCATGGCTTCCAGCGCGTTGGAATGCAGCCTCGTGCAGTAGCGACAGTTATTGCGCATGGCGATGGTCACGCCTATCATCTGCTTGACCGTAGGAGGCAGCATCCCCTGCAGCACGATGGCGCCCGCGAGGCCCATCACCGCCTCGAGGATGTCTGGCCTTTCGGACTGGGAGGTGATGAAGGTGTTGGGCATGCCTTCCTCATCGCCGACAAAGCCGACGTCAACCGCTGCTTTGTAGAGCGCTTCCAGTTTCGGGTCGTTCGAGGGGTCCTTGATGTGGTTGAATCGTGGCATTTCTCCCGTCCTTTCTCTCAACCGCCGTTACGGTGTGATTGAGTTCTCGACGTGCGCGACTTCCTGCCGTTCTCCCACCCCGCGAGCTGCAGCCTCACCTCGTCAACCCTCTCGCCATGATCCACAGTCTCACCGCAAACCCACATCGCTCTTACGTATTGGCAGTCTGATTCTTACGACCGTACCCCTGTCCACCTCACTCTCGATATCTATTTCGCCGCTGTGCTCCAGAATAATGTTCCGGGCGGTGGACAGACCAGAGCCCATCTTCACCCTCGAATCCTTGGCGCTGAAGCTGCTCGGCTCGCTTCTTCACGGCCCGGTCGTGCTGCGACTGGCTCCGAGAGGTTCGCTTTCGTGCCATGGACTTCCTCTCTCGCGCTCACCCGAACGCCCGCGCCACGCGTGGCATGCAGGCAGTAGCGCGACGCTGCTCGACGACACCTTGGGGATCTTTGGGGGGCCGCAGATCATATCATGGCGCGGGAAGCCGGGAAAGCGGAAGGATAGGCGGGTAGTGTCCTAATTAGACCCGAAAGCCTCGAAGAAGACAAAGAATAAAACGATACCTGTGATACCTACCGACATAGATATGATGACCGTGAGCCATTCTTTGCCTTGGGGCCGACTGAAGCCATCGCCATCCTCGTTCAAGAATGATAAAACTATAATCATCAAAGCGCCCAATGCGACCAAGCCGGCGACTCCCGCTACCAAATTCATTCGGGCACTCTCACGAAGAATGTTCCTGTACAATAGCAGCCCGCACACGCTGGCGGGAGAGCTTGACAAGGACATATTGTCGATATTTACCGATTCCGTGGTGATGGCGTCCATACAGGGCTGGCTTCGTCGCTGGGATGAGGATGGAAGGGTCAGCTCCGGCGACTGGAATGGCGACGATATTCTCCCCGGCGTCGATGCGGCAATTCTCTCGGAGGACGACATCTCGGATAGCAAGAGGCTCGAGCGCTGGAAGGACCTTACCCCGGTCCTCATATTTACCAGGGGCGCCCGTGGAGCCGAGCTGCACTACGAGGGACGCTGGAACCACATCGATGCATTTCCGGTAAACGAGATCGATCCCACAGGCGCAGGTGACGTGTTCGCGGCGGCCTATCTGGTCCGCTACCGCGAGACCGGTGACCCGCTGGAGTCCGCCCGCTTCGCCGCTTGCGCCGCAAGCTTCTGCGTCGAGAAGCCGGGTGTGCAAGGCATAGCGAGCCGGGCGCGCGTCGAAGCCCGCCTCGCCGGACGGCCCGATAGGAAGTAGGCTTTGCGAATGGCGACCGTCGGTTCTGCGAAGAGGATCGCGATCATCGGATGTGGAGGGTCCGGCAAGTCTACGCTCGCCACCCGGTTGGGACCTGCCCTCGGGCTTCCGGTCGTCCATCTCGATGTCCACTACTGGAACCCCGGTTGGGTCCCAACGCCCAGAGACGAGTGGGAAGACAAAGTCGAGAGCCTTCTATCTCGTGAGTCCTGGATAATGGACGGAAACTATGGCAGCACCATGGACAAGCGGCTCGCAGCATCCGACGCCGTCGTCTTCATGGACTTTCCACGTCGAATCTGTCTGTGGCGAGTCGTCAAGCGGCGATTTCAGCATGTCGGCGTGTCACGGCCCGACATGGCTCCGGGCTGTCCGGAGAGGCTTCTCGACGGCGGGTTCCTCAAGTTCCTAAAGTGGATCTGGGACTATCACAAGGTGAACAGGCGACTGCTGCTGGAGAGGCTTCGAGGGCTTCAACCATCCACCACTATTATTATGCTGCGAAATCCCAAGGAGGTGCGGGATTTTCTTGATGACCCGAAGAGCGCCAACACCCTTGCTTAATACAAGGAAATTACATTAGCTTAGGGCTGTAGCACATAGAATTGAGCAGTAAAATTTAACGTGTTGCTAAAGTTCCTGAAATGCACCCATAATAGCTGTCGAAGGCTCCGTCTTTTCGGATATCAGGTGTGCCATGACTCCACCTCTTAGAATTAACAGATTCGCGTGGATAACCGCCGGTTTAATACTGGTGGCGTTTCTGCTGTATATGATGAGGGGTGGCTTGTTCCCCTTTGTCTTTGGCGGCATCATGGCCTACATTCTTCACCCGCTAGTCGAGCTCGTCGAGAAAATTCAGCCCTGGAAGAATGCGCGGCCCCTATTGACTCGGACGCTCTCCATCTTCATTGTCTTTGCGCTGGTTATTGGACTCGTTGCATGGGCCCTCGTAATAATAATCCCCACGGCCTTCGAGCAGGTGGGAATCTTCCTCGACTCTCTGCCTACATTGATAGCCAACGCGCGGACAACCGTCGAGCAGTTCATGGAGAGGTTTTCCGCATCCGTACCGGAAGCTATCAGGTTACAGGTGCAAGGAGCCTTCGAAAATGCAGGCGCAATACTGGTCGGAGCCGGCCAAAATGTCTTGACGAAGACTCTGGGGGCCGCGTCGCAGGCGCTCACATTGGTCATTGGTCTTGCCGCCGTGCCCCTTCTTCTCTACTACGCCCTCAAGGACCGTGAGGAAGTGGTGCAGGGCCTGGTGGCGCTCTTTCCGCCGAGGTCGAGATTCCATGTCAGAAACGTCATCACTATCCTTAATCACGTCTTCAGCTCGTATGTCAGGGCACAGCTTTTCCTGGGGGTCGTCGTTGGTGTGCTCGTATACATCGGACTTCTAATTCTCCGCGTGCAGTTCGCCGGAGTATTGGCAATCACCGCCGGCCTCTTCGAGTTGATACCGATCATCGGCCCCTGGCTAGGCGCGATTCCGGGCGCCGTCGTCGTGCTGGCGACCTCACCGGAGAAGATTATATGGGTGGTCGGACTATATTTTGGCGTACAGCTGTTGGAGAACTCCATATTGGTGCCCCGTATTCAGAGCCAGGCCCTTCACGTCCATCCCATAATGATCATCTTTGTGCTCATAGCGGGGAGCGAGCTGGCAGGTCTTTGGGGAGTCGTCCTGGGCCCGCCTCTGGCCGTCGCTGCAAAAGAGGTCTACACGTACTTCTCGGTCGAGTGGCACTCCGAGGAAGGCAGGCCGCTCTCCGAGGCCGAACGCCACATCGAGGAGGTCCTGGCGTTCGAGCGCCCCGTATCCGGCCCGGTCGATGCTTCTCCCCCCTCCGAGGATGCGCCGAAACCAGACGTCGAGAATACGGGTCCGATTCACCAATCTGGGGATGACGATTCCGACTAACACGAGAGCGCCTTGGACCGTTCCGGTTGCACCAGGGCACGTTCTCCGCACATAATGCTCTTCACGGGGCCGGTTCGCTGAATACCTTCATGGAGATTCCGCAGAGGTTGAACTTTGAGCAGATTTAAGGCTGTACTGTTCGATTACGACGACACGCTCGCCAACACGTACTCGGCGCGCGTAAAGGCCGCTAGAAAAGGCGCCGATGGTCGGCTGAGCTCCGACCTTGACATGGACAAAATAATGAAAGAGTGGGCGGGACGGCCCCAGGTCGAGATATTCTCGGACCTTGCCGAGGACAAAGAGCAGGTCGACTCGATGATGGCCGACTACGTCAAGTGGTATTGGCGCATGTCGCCTACGGAGGTGTCGCTCTTTCCGGGAGTCATGGACATGCTTCAGGCTCTCCAAGAGACCCGCCCGAGGCCGGCCATCGCGCTGGTGACCTCCAAGGTGCGGCTGCTGGAGAACGAGGATGGGCCTTACGGAGCAGAGGTGGAGATGAAGCGGCTGGGCATATTGGGCCTGTTCGACCTGATCGTAGGCTGGGAAGACGTCAAGGAGACCAAACCCTTACCGGGGCCCATCCTGTTCGCAATGGAGAGGCTGGGGCTGAATAGGGATGAGGTCATAATGGTCGGTGATAGCCACATAGACATAAGGACCGCCAAGAACGCAGGCGTGGCTTCCGCGGGTGCGACCTGGGGGACACTGGCCAAGGACCTGCTGTTGGAGGTAGGGCCTGACTATCTACTCGATTCCCCCTCTGACCTGATGTCGATACTGGAGTGACGCGGGGGCCCATGCGTCTGTGGAGTGTCTGGAGCAGGACCGTTGGGTGACGTCAATATCGGAACAACAGAAGGGCACGTCGCCGTAATCACCCTTCCCGAGGTCATGACCGGTGGGTCGGCGTTCGATTTGCGCGACGCCTGCCTTCAGGTGCGGCAGGATGATGAGACCTGGGCGGTCGTGCTACTGATGTGTGTCGCTTCCAATGCCGGCCGGAAAGATGTTCGCGATATTGACGTAAGCGGCCTGGAGCAGGAAAGAGTAGCCGACAGCATCGCCGCGATAGAGAAGCCGGTCGTGGCCGCCGTCTCGGGCGACGCGACGGACCAGGTCTTGGAGCTGGCGCTCGCCTGCGATTTGCGAATCGCATCCGATGCGTCCAGGTTTGGGCTCACACAAATAAGAGACGGCCTGATTCCGTGGGACGGAGGCACGCAGCGTCTGCCTCGGCTGGTCGGAAGAAGCCTGGCCACGGAGATGATTTTAACGGCTCGTGTGCTGGATGCCCGGGAGGCACTTGAAATTGGCCTGGTCAATGAGACGCTGCCTTCCGAAATGGTCAACGCCAGGGCCAGGGAGATAGCTCAGCTTATCGCAGGCCACGGCCCCATTGCGGCCCGCTACCTGAAGGAGGCGATTCTGAAGGGGGCGGACCTGACGCTCGAGCAGGGGCTGCGCCTGGAAGCGGACCTGAACTTCCTTCTTCAGACTACGACGGACCGCGCCGAAGGCATCGGCTCGTTCCTGGAGCGCCGTCGCCCGGAATACAGAGGCGAGTAGGTGGCGGGGGGGATGTGAAATAGTCGCGATTTACATGTTCTACGGTTATCCTATCTCTGTTGACCGAGAGCAACCATATATGAGCGACGTTTCACCCTCATCCCAGCCTTCTCCCTCAGGGAGAAGGGGTTGGTCCCCTCACTCATGAAAGTAGACCAACGAATCTTGACTTAGAGGGTTATTGGGGCGCCGCACAGGCATATCCTCCCTCCCCTCGCGGGAGGGAGTTAGAGGGAGGGGGTAACGTTCCAATCTCTCCGATGGATCCGCCTGTCCGAGATAAGTTCGGACTCCGATGAGTCGGTGAGGGCGAATATCACCCGGATTGGATCAAGGTAGTGCGCTAAAGAGTTTGATGCATGAAGAAAACAACAATTTTACCTGGTTGAGAGATGACAGCATCTGAACCCACGGTTCTCTACACGAAAGTCGGCCCCATAGCCTACGTTTCCCTCAATAGGCCCGACGTCATCAACGCCTACAACACGCGTATGCGGGACGAGCTGTACCTCACGCTGGAGGCTCTGCGGGATGATGACGAGGTAAGAGTCGGAGTAATCAGGGGCGAAGGGGAGCGGGGTTTTTGCGCGGGCGCCGACCTGACTGAATTCGGTACCGCCCCCTCCGTGGCGGTCGCCCGCGAGGTGCGGTGGGAGCGCGACGTCTGGGGGCTGTTCCTATCCATTCGCAAGCCGCTCATAGCCGCGATTCACGGCTATGCAATAGGTTCGGGCGTGGAGATCGCATGCCTGTGCGATATACGCATCGCGGCCGAAAACGCGACGTTCAGCATGCCGGAGGTGGCACTGGGGATGGTGCCCGCCGCCGGTGGCACGCAGACCCTGCCTCGCGCCGTTGGCATAAGTCGTGCGATGGAGATGGTCCTCACGAACCGCCGCCTGGATGCAACCGAGGCCAGGCGAATCGGCCTGGTGCACGAGGTTGTGCCCCTTGATGAGCTGTATGCGGTCGCCGAGGGATACGCCCGGCGTTTGGCCTCGTTTTCACCTGAAGCGCTTGCAGCGGCCAAGACCGCCGTGTTGGCCGGCATGGACCTGTCTCTGAATGACGGGCTGGCCCTGGAGCGGCGGACGGTCGCAAGGCTTCTGTCGTCCTACAGGTAGGCAGCGGGGAAGGGAAGCAATCGGACTTGGCTCGTCGCCGGGCCGTCCCGACCATATGCCCTGTAAAATTCACGAAGTAGATTTCAGACGTTTTTAGTGATAATCTTTTCCCGCAAAGCTCTCAAAATGGGGTGAACAGGTAACAGATGAACACGACTGAGTTTTTGACAATATCGTCGCTCATAGTGCCCGACCGGGTGGCGATGATATTCGAAGATAAGCGGATAACCTACGAGCAGCTTCAGGACCGGGTTAATCGACTGGCCAACGTACTGGCCGACATGGGAGTGGGCGAAGGCGACCGCGTGGCGATGCTGCAGGTCAACTGCAATGAACAGATAGAGGCCTGTTTCGCCGCCGCAAAGCTCGACGCAGTCTACGTGCCCTTGAACTTTCGCGCACGGGCCGACGAGATCACCTACATGCTGAACGACTCCGGCCCCAAGGTCTTGCTCCTCGGAGAGCGCTACATAGACATGATCAAGGAGTGCGCTGACCAGCTGGAGTCCGTCGAACACTTCATCGTGTTGGAGGGTACATCGGACGAATGGCCGTCTTATGACGCGCTGATTGAGTCTGCGAGTGCCGAGGAACGCTATCCCACCGGCGACGACGACGACCTGACGATGCTCATGTTCACCGCGGGCACGACGGGATCGCCAAAAGGCGTCATGCTCACCCATGACAGCTTCTCGTCCTACATACTGAGTAACGTCACGCCTGCCGACCCCGACGTCGAGGACCGCAATATCCTCACGGTGCCGCTATACCACGTCGCCGGAATTCAGGCGGTCATGGCGGGCATATACGGAGGCCGCACGCTCATAATTCAGCGTCAGTTCGAGGCAAAGGAGTGGATGGAGCTGGTGGAGAGGGAGAGGGCCAATCGCGCCATGATGGTCCCCACGATGCTGAAGGTGCTGATGGACCACCCGGAGTTCCACCAGCACGACCTCAGCAGCCTCGAGGTGGTCACATACGGCGCGGCGCCCATGCCGGTCGAGGTCATCAAGCGTGCCATCAAGGAGCTTCCCGGCACCTACTTCATCAACGCCTTTGGCCAGACGGAGACGGCCGCGACCATAACCATGCTTCCGCCCGAGGACCACATCCTCGAGGGCACCGAAGAGGAGATCGAGATAAAGCTAAAGCGACTGTCGTCCATAGGCAAGCCGCTGGACGACATCGAGGTGAAGATAATCGACGAAGACGGCAAATTCGTGTCGGACGGCGAGGTAGGCGAGATCGCGGCGAGAGGCTCGCGCCTGATGAAGGGCTACTGGCGCCAGGAAAGCGCCACCGCCGAGACGATACGCGACGGCTGGCTCTTCACCGGAGACCTCGGCTACATGGACGAGGACGGCTACATATTCCTGGCCGGCCGCGCCAAGGACTTCATAAAGCGCGGCGGCGAGATGATCTCTCCCGAAGAGGTTGAGCAGGTGCTGCACTCACACCCGGCCATCGATGAGGCCGCAATCATAGGCGTGCCGGACGACGACTGGGGCGAGCGCGTCCGGGCCGTCGTCGTGCTCAAGAAGGGCGAGTCGGCCGCCGAGGACGAGATCATGGAGTTCTGCCGCCAGAGGCTAGCGAGCTACAAGAAGCCCGAATCCGTGGTCTTCTGCGACGAGCTGCCGCGCAATCCGCTGGGCAAGGTCCTCAAGCGCGTCCTGCGTGAGAATTACGACTCACCCGTGGTTGCGGAGGGCTAGTCCGCACGCCGGCGGAAACCTCGTCAACTTACGTCGTCAGCCCTTGTTTGGCGCTTCCTTAGCAACTATATGAGACAGCCCACGCCTCTGATCGTCCCTCCGGGGCACGCCCTGGACCGCAGCGCCTACAGTATCCTCGGGTTCGGCATGTTCACCCACGTGCTCATCTCGTGAGGCGGCGTGACGGCCTCGGCCTTGCAAACGTATTTCGGCGTGAGCTGGTCGATGGACGTGACCCCTAGAAGGGCCATCGCGACGACAATCTCCTCCTCCAGTATCTCCAGCACCCGGACCAGGCCCTCGACTCCGGCCGCTCCCAGACCCCAGCCCTGGAGCTTCCCTATGGCGACCGCCTTCGCACCAAGGGCGATGGCCCTCAAGACGTCGCCGCCACGCTGGACTCCCCCGTCAAGGAGGATGTCTGCCCTGCCGGCGACCGCGTCGACGATCTCCGGAAGCATATCCATCGTACCCAGGCCGTGGTCTAGCTGGCGTCCGCCGTGGTTTGACACCCAGATGACGTCAACGCCGTGCTCGACCGCCAGCTCGGCGTCCTCGGCTGTCGCAATGCCCTTTACCATGAACGGACGGCCTCTGGCCAGCTCTTTGATCTTGTCCATGGTCTCCCACGTAAGCTCCGCCTGGTAGGACCTGTCCCCGCCTGGGCGGCGACGGGTGGGTGGCGCCCAGCGAGTCATCAGCGGTCTCTCTCGGCGGCTGTAGTGGGCGGTATCTACCGTGAGGCAAAGCGACATATACCCGGCATCCATCGCACGGCCCACAATGTCTTCGATCGTCGAAAAGTCTCCCCTCACGTAAAGCTGAAAGACCTTGGAGTTGTCGCCTGCGGCTGCGATCTCCTCCAGGGAGGGCTCGGTGACCGAGCTCACGACGTGCATCGTGCCGTACTCGGCTGCGCCCCTGGCGGCCGCGGCCCCTCCTTCGGGCGTAAAGGTCTGCAGCGACCCTATTGGGGCCAGAAGGACAGGGATTCGCATCTTTTGGCCGAGGAATGTCGTCGAAGCGTCGATGCTTGAAACGTCTACCAGTATCCTCGGCCGAAACGCTATGCGGTCGAATGCCAGCCGGTTGCGCCGCATGGTCGTCTCGGACTCCGAAGCGCCGACCAGATATGCCCAGGCGCCCTGGGCAAGGTTTCCTCTCGCAGCTTGAATGATCTCTTCATTGCTTACAAAGTCGGAGCTCAACTAAATCCTCCTCGGTGCCGGCCACAAGACATTCTGGACCGGCATTTCTAATATTGGGTCGCCGGGGCAGGTAAAAGCAGCGCAGTTGCAACGATTCGGACGATAACACTGTCTCCAGACGCCGTCAAACGCCACACGAGCGCCAGGCTGCCGGAGTCCCCGGACGCACAAGATTTCTAGGAAGGGCTTTCGTTGTGGAGAGCAGGGCGGTCCAGGTCATTGTTGTCCGGGACGACGTCGGCGAGCTCCCGGGGCCTTACGTCATCGAGGTAGAGATGCTGGCCGGGGATGTAGCGCCCCTCCTAATGCCTCGCGGACGCCTTCGAGAGTGCCCTGTTGCGTCTCGTGACGCAGCAGGGCCCTGCCCAACGACACGTCGAAGTCCACGTCGATGAATGAGATGTTGCATATTTGAGGAATGCAAAAGACAGGGCGCGAGGGTGAATGAGGTATAGGGCTCAAAAGGCTAAATGCCTAGCAACGTCTGTATGGTAAGGCGCGCATTGTCAGTCAGTGGTATCAGATCATTTTGTATCTGCTCTGAGGTGTACTTTTGACCCCAGTATCGCGCCGCTTCGCTCTCAGTTCGTAAAACGCCGTAGTCGGCTCCTAAGCCTGGGGCGCTGGCCAAATCGGGGAACGAGGAAAGGCTAACACCTCTTTCATGGTGATTACTAAAGTGTCTGTTATTTTGTGCGAGGTAGGCTTCTATCCAGTGGGCAGCTTCATAAAACATGCCAACGATGACCCAATCGAGAAATTGGGTCGTATCGAGTTCAAATTGAGACCAGAAGGCGTGATTATGTTCTGCTTGGTCAATGTGGGCTTGTCTTGTTGGCACGATCTACGCTCATGGTTTTGTCACAGAAATAGCCGTACTAGGAATCAATTCTTTTATGTCTCGCCCATTTCTGTATACGATATGAAAATCCAACTGAAAGGGAACGTTTTCGGTTTCCGCGAACAGGAAGAGAACCTTTTCTTGCTGATCGCTAATAAGTTCCCGAACCAAAGCAATGTCGCGTTCTGGAATTACCACCCAATAATCCCTTACGGCTTCTTCGCCTTTAGATACGAAAAGAGCCTCAACCGCCGGATTGGCATAAACAGTCTCACTGATTCTATGAAGCCAGCTATTCGTCCGACTATCACTTACCTCTAGCGGTTCAGAGGAATAACTCTCAGATTCATATGCCTCAGTACGTTCAGTAATCTGGGTAGTTACCAAAATTTCACTCTGCCTTTAAGGCCCCTCCAATGTTATGCAGGTTCAGGAGGCTTGACAACTAATACGTTGTTAGAACGGACCACATACACTGGGTTGGCTTGTTCATCTACCTCACCCGGGATTTTAATTACTTGTTGTACTATGAGACGCACACGTATCTCAGTACCATCATGTAATTGGTAAGTATTCCAATCTTCCTTGACAACGGTAAAGCTAACGTCATCCCCATCAACGTTTTGGCCTTTGTATGGGACTTTCGGCACAGCTACTGCTCCAGTTTTCAAGGACTTTTATTTTATCAATATGATGCGGTGAATCTTCAAGCAGGATTGACGACTTGTCAAGTCCAAGCCCAAGTCGCTTGTGAAGCTAGTGTGGACAGATAACAGTGCGACGTAACCTTGCGCTCACCCCTAGGAGCCTGAGCAATTAGTGATGCTGGCCAAAGGAAACCTCAAGCAAATGAGGCCGGTGGGGTAACCTTGGGGGGTAGTGGACAGACCAAAGGTTGCAACAGTGCCATCCAGCCGCTCAACAAG
>JADFKI010000106.1 GCA_022565015.1 Chloroflexota bacterium | reverse complement strand
CGCCTCGCTCTCGCATCGCGCCGCGTAGGATTCTTAGCGCGGCGACAACCAGTGGAACACTGGTAAAGAACAGTCCGTTGCGCTCCGTACATACGTCAGGCGCCAGCCAGCAGAGGTATCGTGTGGCGCGTCCCTCTTTGCGTCCCACCGCTGCAACCCAGTCTAGAGAGAATGGGACGAAATCGTCCGGGAGTGTCAGCCACCGGCCGGGGTCGGTCTCAACCGTCTCGAACAGGGAGCTCACCGCGGTTTCGGCATCGACTTCGCCTGCGCTCACCCTCAGTGCCTGTCCACGGAGCAGTTCGTGGAGCTGTGGCGGGAACGGACTGAACCACACTTCAACCGGTGGTACGCTGCCGAGGTCGCGTGGTAAGTTCCCTCAGACCGGAGGGAGGCTTCTGTACGGATAGCCCGTGACCGTGCCGCCCTGAGGCAGGGGGATCTCCATGCCGCTTTGAACGGCGTCGATGTCGACCCACTGACCACGCTGGTAGGCACGGACCGGCGGTGTCGGAGTCTCTTCCTTCCTCTGAAGCATCCACACCATGAACGGCCTGATGCCTTGTACAGCAGCGAGTCTCTCCAGTGGGTCTGCGCGCCACTGCTCAGAAGTCAGCACCCGCGCGCCCTGGAACATCCAGCTGCGGCCCCCCTGAAGCTGCTCCACCTCGTCGAGATGGCGGGCCGCATGCACTCCCATCAAGTTGGTGATGCAGCGACTCCACTGCAGAGAATCGCGGTGATGCCAGCGGCCTTAGCCTCAGCGTCGAGCTGCAGCGCCTGGTCCGCGATTGGCCCGAAGGAGACGTCGCAGTAGTGCACGCCGGCGCGGATCGCCGCCCGGATCCCAGGCAGGACGGCTTCGTTTGTCGCGAGGTTTAAGATGATGTCATAGCCCTCGACGAGTGAGGCGAGCTGCTCCTCGTCGGTGCCGTCGACTCGCACCACCGTCGCCTTGTCGCCTATCTCTGCTGCTATCTGTCCAGCTCGATCCACGTTTCTGCCGGCCAGGGCGATCTCGCTGATGAGGTCGCTATCGGCCAGCAACCTGGTGGCCGGCAGTCCGTAAGTGCCGTAGCCGCCAAGCGCAAAGACTCGCATGGCATCCCTCCTTGTCAGGCCTCCGTCGCTCGAGCCACTCGAAGGACTCGACGAACAAGCTTCCCTCGAGAGGCCGTGGGAGTCGCGCCGCCTCCGCCATGAATAGCTTGGGGCTAGACGCGCTTCCCGTGGAAGAGCTCTGCGCTCGCTGACCTCACCAGTCAAGATCTTGAGCGCTGCCGCGGCCAGCGGGCCATGAGTTTTGAGCCCCAGCCCGACGGTCCCCTAGCTACAACGGCCAGAGCGGGCCGGCGCGTCTACAGCTCAGTACCCCATGCGGCCCTCGCGGGCGAGCCACGCGAACTGCTGCGGCCTCCGGCTCGCTCCGGGATCCATGATCACGTTGACGATGGACGCCTTGCCCGAGTTGAACGCCCGGTCCAGTGCCGGCCGCAGCTCGTCGGGCTTCTCCACGTACTCGCCGTGGCCCCCAAGGGCCTGCATCATGATGTCGAATCGCATGCTCGGCTGGAAGTCGTTGGGGTCCTCCACCCCGTCGACGTAGGTCCTCACCCACTTGTCGATGTTGGCGTTCTGGAATATCACCCACACGATAGGCAGGTTAAAGCGCGCCGCCGTCTCGACGTCCATGCCGTTAAACCCAAAGGCCCAGTCGCCCTGGAGGCACACGACGGTCTTCTCGGGGTGTACGACCTTGGCGGCGATGGAGAACGGTATGCCGGTGCCCACGCAGCCGGCCACTCCGGCATCCAGGCGATGTCGCGGGAACCAGTTGTCGATCACCTGCCGTGAAATGTCCATAGTGCTGGCGCCGTCCGCGACGACGATCGCGTCCTTGGGAATGGCGTCGCGCACCTCTTTGAGAATGCGGTAATAGCCGAGGGGTGTAAAGTCCGAATTCAGCATTGGCTCGATGGTAGCCGCATTCTGGGCGGCCTTCTCCTTGAGGGACGTCAGCCAGTCCGATTCGCCGTAGGTTATCGGCACCTGGTCTAAGCCCTGGACCAGCTGGCCCATGACCATCTTGGCGTCGCCGTTCAACCCCACGGTGGCGGGAACGTTGGTCCCGATCTCCTCGGCGTCTATGTCTATATGCACGAGGTCGAATTTTTCCGCGAACCTCGGCGGCTGGCCGAAGTGGAATATCCAGTTGAAGCGGGCCCCGACCATGAGTATGGCGTCGGCGCCTTGAAGCGCCTGGGTGCGGGCGGACGACACGTTCATGGCGTGGTCCGGAGGCAACATGCCCATGCCCATGGGCGACGTCAGGAACGGGATCTGAGTCCGGTCCACGAACTGGAGCAGCTCCTCTTCGGCCCGGGACCACGCCGCACCCTTGCCTACGATGAGCAGCGGGCGCTCCGCCTTCTTCAGCACCTCCAGGGCCTCGGCAATCTTTGATGGCTCCGCCAGGGGCCTCGGCGGATCGCCGTACGGCTGCGGTATCACGACGTCGTCTTCATCGGCGGTACCGGTGATCATGTCGGCGGGAAGGTCGAGGTAGGCCGGTCCGGGCCGTCCCGTGATGGCCTGCTTCATCGCCGTGTTTATCAGTGTTGGGATGCGCACCACGCTATCGACGGTCTGGGACCATTTCGACAGTGGAGCCGTGGACTCCAGCTGCGCCAGCTCCTGGAAGTCGCCCATGCCGCGACGCCTGAGCTCGGACGCGCCTCCGATGACCAGCAACGGCCAGCAGTTGACCAGGGCGTTGGCTATGCCGGTCAGCGTGTTGGTCTGACCGACGCCCGAGGCCGCGACGCAGACTCCGACGCTCCTTGTCAGATATGAGTGGGCCTGCGCGGCCATGGCGGCCACCTGCTCGTTTCGGACTGTGATGACGCGCAAGCCGGCCTCGGCGCAGCCGTTCACGATGGGCCCCACCGGGTCTCCGGGCAGGGTATATATCGTGTCGACTCCCTCGCGTTTTAACGAATCAACGACCAGCTGGGCGCCCGAAATTTCAGCCATGAGACTCTCCTTAGGTTCATCCTGGAGTGCTTTGGCGTCAATTGTAACCCCGCGCAGGGGCCTGTCAAGTGATAGAATACCGCCATCATTCCCGGAGGTCCGACCGTGCTCGAACAGTACATGCCCTCTTTTAGCTGGTTCAACTCGACCAGGGTCATCTTCGGTGCGGGCAAGCTGACAGAGCTTCCGGCGGTCGTCGACGAAGTCGCGGGCTCCCAGGCCAGGGTCTTCCTCGTAACGGGGAGGAGCAACCTTCGGGCGACGGGAACCCTTGACAGGGTAATCGCCGCCATCGGAGAGGCGCGAATATCGCTGTTCGATCGGACGACGCCCTTTCCGTCGCCCGCGCTGGTCGAAGAGGCCTTGAAGGAGTGCAGGGAAGTCGGGGCGGACATCGTCGTGGCCATCGGCGGCGGGAGCGCAATGGACCTCGGAAAGGCCGTGGCGATACTGACTGCCCACGACGGCGAGGTTATCGAATACGCGACTCACGAGAGGCAGCTGGAAAGGCCGGGCCTGCCCTTCGTGGCCGTGCCTACGACCTCCGGCAGCAGCAGTGAGGTGACTTCGGGATCGGCGCTGTGGGACCTGGAGGCCAAGCGCCACATGGGCCTGAGTAGCCCTATGATGTTTCCCACCGTTGCCCTGGTCGACCCGGAGCTTACGATGACGATGCCCAAGACTCTCGCGGCCGCCAGCGGCATGGACGCCTTCACCAGCGCCTTCGAGTCCTACTGGTCCCTGGAGTCCGAGCCGATATCCGACGCCATTGACTTAGAGGTAATTCGGATATTCAATCAGAACCTGGAGCGTTCCTGTATACAGGGCGACCTGGAGTCCAGGGCGTCGTGTGCCCTGGCGGCGACGATGTCCGGGATAGCCTACTCCAACAGCCATCCCAACGTCTGTCACGCCGTCGGCGCGCCGCTGACCATCTACTGGGGCGTCGAGCACGGTCAGGCCGTCGGCATCTCCCTGGCCACGTTCTTGAGCTGGAACGCGCAGGCCATCTCCCACAAGCTGCCGGCGCTGTGGAATGCGCTCGGCGTGGACGACCTGGATGGCGCGGTGGCGCGAATCACACGTCTGATTGAGCGCTGCGGACTGGAAACCCGGCTGCAGGGACTTGGGATATCCGAAGGCGATCTGAGCACGCTCGTCGACAATATCAAGTGGGACAGGGTAGACGTGCTGCCCCGCCCTCTGAACAAGAGCGACGCCGCGCCGCTGATGAAGGCACTGCTCTAGCTAGGACTCGTCATCCACCATCTGCCGCAGGTCTTCGCGGGCCCTACGGATCTCCTCGACCTTGTCGGCCATCCTGTCGAATAGGCCCTGGCGCGACTTGACTCCTTCTACTATGAGGAAGGCGGCGGCCTCGGACCTGCTGCCTGATATGCCCGCCTCAACAAGGTCGTCGAGCTTCTTAAGGCTGTCCACATCCATCCTGACCATGACGACGTTATCGCGTTTGTATCGCACTTCATGAATCGTGCCCTTGATGTTCTCGCCGATGGTCTCGGCCGCCGAGGCTCCCTGCTTTATGGCGACCTTGACCACCTTCTGGACCTCCTCCACCAGGCTCTCGATGCCCTCACCGAGCCTGCCCTTTTCGTCCTCGGCAGTTTCTTTTTCGTGTTTATCGCCGTGATGATTTTCCATTACTTTCCTCCATAGAGCACTTTAAGATTACTTAATTACGTGTAATTATATCAGATAAGAGCCTATCCGAAAACCCCATTTGGAAGTCTTACGGTCCTTCGACAATGCTCTCCGCAGCGGCGGTCCGCAGTGGCGGACTCCGAAGATATTCTGTTTGAAGAGTCGGACAGGACGAACGGAAGATTGCCCGTTCGTGGTGTCCGACTCCTTTATGTGCATATCTTCGGACCCCGATTCTTCGGGGAGCTTGTCGAACCATTCGCGGCGGTTTTCGGATAGGCTCTTAGTCGTACACCATGGGGTTGTAACAGGCCAGCTGATGCCCGGGCTCAACTTCAATCAGCTTTGGTGCGGGTCCCGTTCTACACTGGTTGACAGCCTTATGGCACCTTTCAAGAAAGGGACACACGTCCGGCGCGTCCAACATCTTCGGCGGTGCGCCTCGAATCGGTTTGAGGGGCTTCACGTCCGAGTCGAGTCGAGGCATCGCCTGGAACAGCCCCCAGGTATAGGGATGCAGAGGCCTGGAATACAGGGCACGGGTGTCGGCGTACTCGACTATGGTCCCACCGTACATCACCGCGACCGTGTCGGCCATCTGAGCGATCACACCCAGGTCGTGCGTAATCAGCAGGATGGCAGTATTGCTCTCCTCGCGAAGCTGCCTCATGCGGTGCAACATTTCCGCCTGCAGCGTTACATCCAGGTTGGAAGTCGGCTCGTCCGCCACCAGAATCCTGGGCTTCAGGGCCATGCCGATGGCCAGCAGGACCCTCTGGGCCATTCCTCCGCTAAGCTGGAACGGATAGCGGCCCATCATAGTCCTGGCGTCGGGTATTCCCATCTGGTGGAGCAGGTCAGTCGCCATGTCCCTAATCCGGCGCCTGCTCATGTCGGTGTGCTCCTGCAGAATCTCCTCGACCTGCTGTCCAATGGAAATAACGGGGTTGAGCGCGGCGCCGGCGTCCTGGAAGATTAGAGAGATCTCCCTGCCGCGTAGGTGTCGCATCTGTTCTGAAGTGAGGCCCAAGAGGTCGACGCCGTCGTAGCGGATTTGACCCTTGACGATCTCGCCCGGAATAGGCACGAGCTGCATAATGGACAGCGCGGTCACTGTCTTGCCCGAACCGCTCTCGCCGACGACGCCCAGGACGCGATTTTCCTCGAGACGCAGTGAGACGCCGTTTACGGCCTTCACCACACCATCTTTAGTCTTGAAGTAGGTGTGCAGGTCCTGTATTTCTAAAATTGGTGTAGCCATCGCCGAAGGAAAACCAATTCTCCATGCTGTTTATACGAATATTTATACGAGCCGGGATCGTTTTCGGTTCATCGACGGAGCACCCTGGGCCTGAATCTGCCCGACTTAATCTCTCTCACGAAATCGTCCAGGCACTTGACCGGTGTCTCAAATTCGGTTGCAAACGTCCCAATATCCTCTAGCTTATGGGCATCGCTTGCTCCGGTGCCCTTGAGATCAAAGCGCTTTGCCAGCTCACCGGCGAAGGCGTTCTCCTCCTTGGTCCCGCGGCCATTCAGCACCTCCACGGCCTCGACCATCGAAAACACCCTGTTGCCGCACGCCCTGTCCAGCATCTCATAGTAGGCTTGTGGACTGGTATGAGCGTGCTTTCGATAGGTCCGCCGATACGGGTGCGCCACCACAATGACGCCTCCGGCCTCTTCCACCAGGTCCCGGACGAATGAGGCCCTGTGCATGCCGAATATATATTTCTCCAGTCCGTAGACGAGCAGATGACCTTCTTCCGTAGTCACCTCACAGCCCGGCAACACGAGGAAGTCGTGGACCCTAGACAAGGCTTCTACGTCCTTGGGGTCCCAGAAGCCGTCGTGATCGGTGATACACACGCCGTCCAGTCCAATTCGCTTCGCCTCTTGAATTAACTCCTCAGGGGTGAGCATGCTGTCGTCTGAGGTGGGATAGGTATGGGTGTGAATATCAATAATCAATAAGTGGGCTCCGGCGGCCTCGAAAAATCTGCTCTAGTCTGACATTAGGGCGTTTCAAAGTCAAGCAAGCGATGCATGGCCGATATTTGCAATTCCATATGAGGCTAGGCCTCCGAAGACGGGTCTTCCTTTTCCAGTGTATTAATCTCGTCTTCTACTTCGCCCAGCTTGACGTAGTCCTCTCGGATCAGGTGGAAACAGCGTTGAAGATAAAGATCGGCGAGGCGCGCGCCCGTGGCGCCTTCGGCCCTTACCGATTCTATAAGGCGGGCTGCCTTGTGATTTTCAGGCAGGTGGCTGACGAGAAGGTTAATGTCTATCTCCGCCTCCGTGGCCAGAGCGTCTTCTCCTCCGTCGATTGCGAACCTCAGCTTGCCTACCAGCTTCGTTAGCTCGCTGAGCCTATCGCCGTCGCTCATCAGACTGTACAGCACTTCGTTGACGCCCAGGCCGCTGGACAGCTCCGTTTCGCCGGCGCCGGAAGGCTGCGTGCCTTCAACATAGTTTGCGTAAAGCTCGGCGTAGCTCTGCACCGCATCGCTGACGGCCATCATTCCGCCGGGAATATCAGACGAATTGTAGGTCCCGGCATGAATCAGGTCGTCGCCACGCATATCTGCCAGGGTCTCGAGAAACTGGAGGCTCTCGATAGGCTCGGGGGCGGGGGGGAATGCGAACGCAGACAGGTCTTTTGGTCCGAATTCGCCCATCTGATTCATCAAGAAGGGTGGTACATACTTGGAGACGTCAACCGAAATGGGAAGCATTACGAGATACGTAACCCAGACGTCGTCAGGGCCGTTCGTGCCATTGAAATAGAGCAGGGCATGGCCCTTGGGCTTTTCCCTGCTTCCTCTTTCGAATCTCAAATCCATCTGTTTCAGCCGAACCACATCGCCCAGGCCCGCGTCATATAGGCCCGGCGGGAGCGTACGCTATCGAATTCTCGTAACCCCTATAGCCTATATTATACGCCAGACCGTAAGGCATGATAACGTGCGCCAGAAATTAACGCCATTCCAGGAAATCCGAGGGTCGGTCGAAGGAAAACTATCGGTGACGACGCCCGTGCCTCAGACCCATGGCCATGGCGATGGGAGAAAAAAGCAACAACAGGTTCGCGCCCGCGGTCAGGGCGGACACACGGCCGTTAGCAGCGCCGCATGCGCCGGAAGACTCCGGCTCGGGAGTGGGCTCGATGACTACGGTCGCCAGGGGGACGAATGGAGTCACCGTTGGCTCCGGGACCTGGGTTGGGGTCGGCGGCACGGGTGTGGGAACCGCAGTTGGAGTCGGCGTTTGCGTCGGCGGCACCCGTGTTGCGGTCGCCGTGGGCTCGGGCGTCGACGTGGGCGTCGGCAAGGGAGTAGGAGTGGGCTCCACAGTCGGCTCGGGTGTGGCCGTTGGAAGCGCCGTCGGCGTCGGCAAGGGCTGAACTACGAGAGTAACTCGTATGAGTACCTCGCCTCCATTGGATTCGACAAAGATCGTACCCGCGTAGTCGCCCTGCGGGACTTCAGGGTCTATCGCCACGACTAATTCGCCGGCGCCGACAAGGCCCTCTAGAGGCTCTTGAAGATCCAACCAGTCGGGTAACTCCACCACGTTCCATTCGATCGTGCCGACCCCCGCGTTTTCCGCTGCAAAGGACGCCTCTGGCGATTCCCCGACGTAAATGGTGCCGAAGTCCCATTCAGAAGGAGACACGCTGAGGCGAGGGCCCTCTTTTATCTGAAAGAAGGCAACAATGGGAAACTCAGACCGATCGCGCCGATAGCGGTCGTCCAGATAGTCATAAAAGATGAGGTCGGGATCATGCCAGTATCTCAGTCCAACGTAGGCCTCATACGGGCCAACGGTGACATCAAAGGGCAATTGCCATTCGAAGCTCCTATCGACTTTGGAGTCCGGCGTAAGACTTAATCGGACGGCGTCGCCCCGTTCCAAGCTGTCGAAGGCAGTCTCTCCGTCGGGGCCCAGAATGGTCAGCGTTACCAGGTAGTCCAAGTTGACGTTGCCGTCATTCTTGATATCGTAATCCACGGTCACGAGATCACCCTGCTTGTAAGTGACTTGACTCACCGTGATGTCGTTAACCTTGCCAGTGATGATTCCTTGGACGGACGCGGTCAGCTCGATTTCGCGGTCCCCCACGTTTGAGTTGATTACAAGGAAGCCACGCAGAGGACGGCTTAACAAAGCATCGGACCGAACTCTGAGGGTGACCGTTCCTGAGCCTTTGGTCTTCGAGGTTGGACCAACGAGGTCAACCCATTCGGCAGGCCATTCGACTGCCTCCCATTCGAGGGTCCCGTTGCCTGAGTTGGAGACAACCACCGTCTGCTCGGGAGTCTCCATCGGATTGAATTTCCCGAAGTCGATGGTGCGCCTGGAAACGAAGAGCAGGGGCCTGAACTCCAGTTCGAATGTCACGCCCTCTTCCAGGCCAAAGGTATCGTAAATAGTCGTCGATTCGACAAAGTCACGCAGCACCGCCATGATCGTGTATTTGCCGGCTTCGGACTTTGTCTTGGAGGGCCATGTGACAGTTATAGTTACCGTCTCGCCGTCCAGAACAGAGATCTTATCTCTCCTCTCGGTAGAGTTGTTATACACTTCCTCTCCCAGTGGGTCGATGATTATCACATCCAACTGGTAGTCGGTGGCATAAATCCCGTCATTGGTAATATCGACTTCGATCTCGACCTCTCGGTTTGGAAGAAAGGAGTCTTTTTCGACGCGAACGCCGACGATGACGCCGCTGCCGGAAGACTGCGCTGAAGCGGGGAACGCCTGCATTGACGCGGCAGTCAATAGGGCCGCCAGCATCGAGTAGAAGAGCACTGTACGGGGATGACGCCTTAGGGCTTTCAAGTAGCAGCCCCTTCCTTTGATTCCCATGGGCCGTTGAGGGCAAGAGACCCTAGTATAGTAATCGCACGAACGAGGATGAGATTCAATTGGTATGAGCCGACAATTTGGTCTAGTTTTTAGAAAGTGACCAAGGCCGCAACATCTATCGGAATTAACGCAGTGAAATCATATCTCTTCAAGGGTGTTGATAAAGTAGCCGGCAAGTGAGGCAAAGGTGTGGCCGCCAGGCCGAGCCATCGATATATAATATTACGTGCCAAACGATTGCGAACTTGGCCGACCCTAAAAATGATGAGGAGTCGCAATTGCTCGCTCTGAACCCGGACACGTATAAGGCGTTTATCCGACCGATCCTCTTCAAGCTCTCGCCCGAGGCGGCGCAGAGCGCGGCCGAGTTTGCGTTGAGACCTGAGTTTATATGGCGTAGGCTCGCTCCTTTTTTGACCGTAAGCAGCGCACGTCTCGAGGTTGTCCTGGCCGGCATTCGATTACGGAATCCCGTAGGACTGGCGGCGGGATACGACAAGAACTGTCAGGTCCTTCCTTCACTTGCCGCGCTTGGGTTCGGATACGTCACGGGCGGCACCGTTACCGAGAGTCCAAGGCCGGGCAACCCCATGCCCCGCGTCATCAGGTACGCACAGGACGAGTCGCTGATAAACTCATTGGGATTCCCGAGCAAGGGACTCGACTATGCGGCGCGACAGCTGGAACGCTCTCAACATACGAGGGCCGACGCCCCCGTGGTGGTAAGCGTGTCCGGCGTGACCATAGACGAGATCACGAGCTGCCACAGACGACTGGAGCCGCTGGTCGACGCCGTCGAGGTCAACATAAGCTCACCGAACACGTTGGGTCTGAGGGCCTTCCAGGAGCCACGGACTCTCTCCGACCTTTTGACGCGACTAAACGAGCTAAGGCGAAAGCCGATTTTCATCAAGCTACCGCCTTACTCTTCACCCGAGGAGTTGCCCTCGGCCGGCGATGAGGGCAGAGAGCGCGTGATGGCGTTGGTAGACGTGTGTATGGAACACGGTGTGGAGGCCCTTACCATTTCGAACACATGGCCCGCCAGAGATTCGCGATTGGCTGTGGGGTCTGGTGGTCTCAGCGGCAGAGTAATCTTTCCCGACACCATCAGAATGGTCTCCGATATCAGGTCGGCGATAGGGGACAAGGCCGCCATCAACGCCTGTGGCGGCATCTTCACGGCGGATGATGCCTGGAGTGCGATCAGGGCGGGCGCCACCACGGTCCAGCTACTGACGGGGCTGATTTACAGAGGGCCCGGCGTCGTCAAGCGGATCAATGAGGGACTCCTGGGTCGAATGGATCAGGAACAGGTCGTGGGGCTGGGAGTTTAGGTCTGCATTAAGAGCCTTTCCGAATACTGCCGCGAATGGTTCGACGAGCTCACCACGAACGGGCGATCCTCCGTTCGTCCTGTCCGACTCTTCAAACAGAATATCTTCGGACTCTCCGACTCCTATGAGGAATATCTTCGGAGTCC
>JADFKI010000105.1 GCA_022565015.1 Chloroflexota bacterium | reverse complement strand
TGTATTGTCCTCCCTCCCCCGCGTGGTTTCCCCATACGTCGGGGGACTCCGAAGATATTCCTCATGGGAGTCGGAGGAGGGAGCTAGAGGGAGGGGCGCGTATACCTTGGGGCATCTTCGCCCTCATCCTAACCTTCTCCCACGATGGGGAGAAGGGATTCAGGGAATGGCTTCGTGACCTTGGCTCGCCTTTCGGGAACCATAGCTAAGTTTGAAGAATGTATTGTCCTCCCTCCCCGGCGCGGGAGGGAGCTAGAGGGAGGGGGCGGGTATGCTTTGGGGCGTCTTCCCACTTTCCGACGCGTCGGTCCGATGAATCGGACTCCTCCGATAGAAGATCGGAGCCCGAAGATAAATCCTGATAAGAGTCGGGCGAAGATATTCCTCATAGGAGTCGGAGGAGGGAGTTAGAGGGAGGGGGCGCCGTTCATTGTCTCCCCCTTTTTAAGGGGGAGATTTAGAGGGGGTAAGTGCATCCCCGCTCGCCAGAGCAAACCATTTATGAAAATCATCGAGACCGTAGACGAGTTCAGACAGGCCTATGCCCTGGCCAAAAAACCTCTGGGGCTGGCGCCTACCATGGGCTTCCTCCACGAAGGCCATTTATCCCTCGTGAAACGCGCGAGAGAAGATAACGCGACCGTCGCCGTCAGCATATTCGTCAACCCGTCGCAGTTCGGCCCCAACGAAGACTATGGTGCCTACCCCCGCGACATGGAATCGGACCTCCGCAAGCTTGAAGAGGCGGGCGTGGACTTGGTATTTGCACCCGATGCAGCCGAGATGTACCCCGACGGCTTCGACACCTACGTCGATGTCGGCAGCATTGCCGAGCGGCTCGAAGGCGGACATCGCCCCGGCCATTTTCGAGGCGTGGCGACGGTCGTCTGCAAGCTGCTGACCATCGTGCGTCCGGACAGGGTCTACTTCGGGCAAAAGGACGCGCAGCAGTGCCTGGTGATCAAGCGGTTGAGCCGCGACCTCAATCTGGGCGCGGAGGTCATAGTCTGCCCCACGGTGAGGGAGGCGGACGGGCTGGCCATGAGCAGCCGCAACGTCAATCTGAATGCCGAAGAGCGAGAGGCGGCGCGAGTGTTGTTCAAGTCGCTTCAGCTGGCTGAGTACATGTTTTTTAGCGGAATCAAGGACGCCAATGAGCTGCGGCGGCAGATGCGACATACGATCGAGGAGGAGCCGCTGGCCAAGATCGACTACGTTTCGGTGGCCGACGGCGATACCCTCAGAGAGCTCGACGTAGCCGCGAGCCCCGCGCTCGTATCGGTCGCGGTGAATTTCGGCAAGACGCGGCTGATCGACAACATAACCCTCTGACTGCGCATCCGGTCGGTTCGCGAGGTGTCCAAGCCACTCTGATATAATTCAACTATTCGATCTAATCCATGCTGTGGTGGTTAAAATGAAGTTGATTGTGACCGTCGAGCGCGATGAGGACGGCATGTACATAGTGGAATGCCCATCCATACCGGGTTGTGTCAGCCAGGGAAAATCCGAGCAAGAGGCACTGGACAACATTAAGGACGCTATTCGAGAGTGTCTAGCAGTCAGATCGGAGCAGGTCATGCCTGCTACAGTAACGACACGTGAAGTTGATCTAGCCGTGTAATGACTAGTACTATGTAGCATAAGTCAGCGTTATATCGTTATCGCTGTAGCAAGCCGCGCACGGGCTTCTGACGTGTGCGCGGATTTCCAACACTAAGTACTAGTTTGCCGGTCATGAGTGCTGGGGAAGTAGTTCGAGCTTTCCGAAACCTGGGTTGGGAACGTGCCCGGCAGCGAGGCAGCCACATCATCCTAATAAAGCCTGGTCATCCTGCAACATTGTCGATTCCGAATCATCGCGAAGTGGCCCGATGAACATTGAGATCGTAGATTAGAAGCGTAGGAATCACGGTGGAAGAATTTCTCCGCGCCGGGAACTGATTTCCAAGAATTGAATGAGGATGAATTATTGAAAATACTCTTAACGAACGATGACGGCGTGCAGTCGCCGGGCCTGTGGGCGTTGGCGGAGAAGCTCGTCGACCTGGGGGAGGTCACCGTATCAGCTCCCGACAGGGACCAGAGCGGCGTTGGCGCTTCAATGACCTTGCTGGAAGTCGTGAGGGCCAGCGAGGTGGAATCACGAGTGGCCGGAGTGAAGAAGACGTTCGCTGTCGAGGGAACGCCCGCCGACTGCGTGATATTGGCGACCGAGACGCTGGTGAGCCATTCATTCGATCTGGTCGTTTCCGGGATAAATCAGGGAGCCAATCTCGGGCTGGACATCATGACCTCGGGAACCGTGGGCGCGGCGTTCCAGGGTTACTTTCGGAAGATACCCTCCATCGCCGTGTCGGTCGCCTCATTGACGGACGTGCAGTATCAGGCGGCGGCACGGACTACCGCAGCCCTTGCCGAGGCTATTTCGGAAAACTCGGCGTCTACTCCCCTGTTCCTCAACGTGAACCTGCCCAACGTTACTCCGGACAAGATCCAGCGAGTGGAGATCACCCGGCTGGGTCCCAGGGCTTACATCGAGAGCGTCCAACGCGGCAATGACGGGCGTCGAACGCACTACTGGATCAAGCACGACAAGGCCACCAATTTCCCCGTCGAGGAGGGCACGGACATCTGGGCCGTGCGCAACAACTGCGTGTCCATAACGCCGATGAACGGCATCTTCGATGGCCGCGACGACGGATACGACTTCGCGGCGTTGGCCGTGGCCGCTTCACGTGGACTTGGTCTCGACGTCGGCGGTTGACAGGCTGAGGGCGCGGCTGCAAAATTGGCCTCAGGCTTAATACAATAACGAGGAGGCCATGATGATCTACGAATACCGAGTCTACGAGACCCTTCCCGGCAAGCTGCCGGACCTTCACAAGCGCTTTCGCGACCACACGACCAAGATATTCGAGCGCCACGGCATCAAGAACATCGCATACTGGACCTCCGAGGTCGGCGACTACTCCGACCGCCTGATCTACATAGTGGCGTTCGAGGATGCCGGCCAGCGCGAGCGCGCCTGGGCATCTTTCCGGAACGACCCCGAGTGGCAGAAGATCAGGGCAGAGTCCGAGGCTGACGGCCTAATCGTGGAGCGCGTCTTCAACACGCTGCTCACGCCGACAGACTACTCGCCGCTGCAATAGCTCTCCGTACTGACCGTTCGAATGTGGTGTTAAAGTTATTAGTATTAATTTAACTCGCCCAAAGCAGTAGGAGCGGGCAATGCCCATTTCTAGAGACCTGTTCGATCGACAAATAGATCCCACTGATCGGAGAATTTTGGACTTTCTTGAAACCCATTCAAGCGAAGCTTATACAATGTATGAGTTAGCAGAGGCGGTAAATTTTGATTTGAGTCGGATAACGGGTGAATTCTCTTTCTACAGCCGACTTAATGACCTAAAAACTCAAGGCTTCATTGAATCAAAAACGATCCATAGCAACTTATATTTTTCTGTTGTCGCATAGCGATCGTGCCTAGGTCAATGTAGATGCGAGTTCCTCAAGTCCGGGGACAAGAATAGGATTGGGCAATTTTAGGAGGAATCGAACTTGGTCTCGGATGTAAAACTCGTCCCTGTCGCTACGGTCGTATTCGGCCAAAGCAAGCTCAAGCTCACCCAGAATCATCCTGTCCAGCGGCGACTCTGAGCTGGAAAGCTCCCATACGTTTTCACCGAGCCACTCCCGTAGACGGTCCAGAGTGATGAAACCTTTGGAGTACCCCAGCAAAACAATTACAAGGTCCTGATTCATAAACTTCATTTGATTTCTCCTTGGCGGTCATGCCGTGCAGCAACTTAATCCCCCCGTCGGCGTCAAGGTCACGCCTGACCTCCTCAGACGGCTATTCGACGAGCTTCTCATATTCGATAAAGTCCATGAGGGCCTCTTCACTACGCGACTGTTCTGGCAGAGTAAGAGCACGCCTACGCATCTGGATGCCGGTTCATCCAGTCAGATTCATGAATACATCACCTCCAGAGGCAACGTATTCGCAAGAGTTCATCAATATATCGATCCAAACAATCGACCCATAGGACGGGCCGATCCGAAAAATCTTCGAATTGATGACGTGTCCCTTTTCGTATAGCTAGATTATAGACCATCGGTTGGTTGGACCCTCAAAATATCCCCACACTTGCCTTCGGGACGCAGTCGTTATATTCTAGGCGACGTCCACGGGGCTTGATGCCCCGCGCCGTTTAGCACTCCGACTTTCATGAAAAGTCCACGAATGTAAGGAGGTAGGTCCCTCATGGCCAACTTGTCCAAGTCGGCGGCCATAGTTGGTGTGGCCGAGTCCGACGAGATAGGAAGAATAGAGAACAAGTCCAATCTTCAGCACCACGCTGAAGCAGCGTACAACGCGCTGGAAGATGCCGGACTGTCCATAAAAGACGTCGACGGCCTGATGACCGCAGGCACGTCGACGATAAACCTTGGCGAGTATCTTGGAATCCAGCCTACTTTCACGGACACGACGGCCGTCGGCGGCTCCTCGTTCATAATCCATATCGCTCACGCCCTCGCGGCCATTAACGCCGGCTACTGCGAGACGGTGCTCGTGACTCACGGAGAGGCCGGGCGCAGCGCACGCAGTCGCGCCGGCGGCAACGCGTCGGACCCCGGGCCTCAGTACGAGATTCCCTACGGCTTCATCGGAGCGCCGATCAACTACGCGATGGCCGCCCGCCGTTACATGCACGAGTATGGCGAAGACCGCACCCGTCAGGCGATGGCGGAGATCGCGGTATCAACTCGCAAGTGGGCGAACATGAACGCCAAGGCATACATGCATGACCAGCCAATGTCCTTCGACGAGTACCACGACTCCCGCTGGATCTCATGGCCATTCCACCTGTTTGACTGCTGTCTGGTGACCGACGCGGGCGGCGCCTACGTCGTCACGACGCCGGAGAGGGCTCGGGACCTCAAGAAGAAGCCCGTATGGGTCCTGGGCGCAGGTGAAGGGCATGACCACGGAATTCTGAGCCAGATGCCGAACATGACGAGCACCTGGGCCAGAAACTCGGGCCCGGCGGCCATGAAGATGGCAGGGGTCACTCACGACGACATCGACCTCGCCATGATCTACGACTCCTTCACCTACACGGTGCTCGTGACCCTGGAGAGCCTGGGATTCTGCAATCCAGGCGAGGGCCCTGAATTCGTCGCAAACCAGCGCACGGCCCCCGGCGGCGATTTCGCATTGAATACCAGCGGCGGCGGCCTCTCTTACACCCACTCCGGCATGTACGGCATGTTCCTCGTGCTGGAGGCGGTGAGACAGCTTCGGGGAGAGACCGGAGAGCGTCAGCTCGACAGCCCTAAGCTATCGCTGGTCCACGGGACTGGCGGTTCGTTGTCATCCACCGGAACCGTAATTCTTGGAGTAGACTAGGGAAAATAGTATCGACACCCCCATCCTAGCCTTTCCCCTGTAGAGGGAAGGGATGCTGGTTCACTCCCGCTTGACGGCGGAGAGCTAGGGAGGGGGCAAGGCTAACGCCTTTTGGAATTACCATAAGAGCTTTTCAGCACCCGACCGTGAGACCGAGGAGTGAAGAAACATGACCCAGGCATATAAAAAACCGATTCCAAGCCCTCAGGGCGAGTCTGACCACTACTGGCAAAAGGCGAAGGAAGGCGAGCTGTGGCTCCGCAAATGCAACGCCTGCGGAGAGGCCTATTTCTACCCACGAGACATATCCCCGTGCTGCTTTTCCAGGGATACGACCTGGATTAAGGCCAGCGGCAAGGCTACCCTCTTTACGTACGGCATAGTGGAGAGGGCGCCACATCCGGGATTCGTCGAGGACGTGCCGTTCGTCACGGCCATCGTTGAGCTGGAAGAAGGCCCGACTATGCCGACGAACATCGTCATGGAGGACCCGACGCCGGAAAAGCTGCAGGTCGGCATGGCTCTGGAGGTGGTGTTCGAAGAAATTACGGACACCATCTCGCTGCCTAAGTTCAAGCCTGCCTGATCGACCTCAATATCGCTATTTAGACCGACTTAGCCCCGGCCGTTCAGGTCGGGGCGTGTCATTTTATGACAAGAACACTCGGCAAGGAGGGTGACGCCGTGGCAAGGATGACTGGCAAGAAGGCCTTCATGGAGATGCTCAAGGCTGAAGGCGTCGAATATATCTTCGGCAATCCGGGTACTGCGGAAAGCCCAATCCTCGACGAGCTGGAGAATTATCCGAGCTTCAAATATCTGCTTGCCACACAGGAGGGCGTGGCGATGGGCATGGCGGACGCCTACGCTCGTTGTACGGGCAGACCGGCCTTCGTTAGCCTGCACATTGACAGCGGACTCGCCAACGGCGTCAGCCTCCTGACCAACGCCTATGAAGGCGGTACGCCACTGGTGTTGACCTCGGCCAACAAGGACGTTCGCAAGCAGGTCGAAGGCCGCTCGGACCTGGTGCAGATGGTGACCCAGTTCACCAAGTGGAGCACAGAGGTGACCCATGCGGAGCAGGTCCCCGGCGCGATGCGTCGGGCCTTTAACGAGGCGAAGACCCCGCCCACGGGGCCCACCTATCTGGCGTTCTCGGCCAACGCCCTGGATGGCGAGGCAGACGTGGAGATCGTGCCTTCTCCCCGCGGCTACTTCCGGACCGCACCGGACAGTCGGGCCGTGCAGGACGCCGCCGAGATTCTTGCCGGCGCCGGCAGACCCGTCATGATCGTAGGCGACCGCGTGGGGCAATCGGGCGCGGCACAGGAGGCCGTGCGTGTGGCCGAGCTCCTGGGCGCCAGGGTCTACGCCACAACCTTCTCGCAGGTCAATTTCCCGACGAGCCATCCTCAGTTTCACGGCATGATCAACCCGACCATGCCGGCAGGCCGGGCGTTGTTGGAGTCCGCCGATGCGGTTCTTGCCGTGGGCACCAGCGTCTTTTCCGGCTACTTTCACTTCTCCGGACGTGCGCTGAATCCGTCCGCCAAGCTCATTCACCTGGACTCGAATTCCGGCGAGATCGGCAAGAGCGAGCCAACGGACGTCGGAATCATCTCCGACACCGGGGTAGGACTTGGAGAGCTTGCCGATGCTCTCGACGCGACGATGTCGGGCTCGGCGAAAGAGGCCGCGAAGGGGCGCTCGGTCTCGCTGGCAGACGAGAAGGCCGCGCAGAACGCCGCATGGGACCAGCGCGTCAAGGACCGATGGGATGTCAGCCCTATGTCCACCGAGCGCATGATGACTGAGATCGCGGGCGCCCTGCCCAGCGATACGATCATCGTGGACGACTCCATTACGACCCGCGCCTCCGTGATGGGAGCCATGGACTTTGATGACCCGGGCAGCATACTTGGAATCACGGGCGGCGCGTTGGGTTGGGGCATGGGAGGCACGCTGGGCGTCAAGCTGGCCAACCCGGACAGGCCCGTCGTCGGCATCATAGGCGACGGCAGCGCAATGATGACGGTGCAGGCGCTCTGGACCGCGGCGAACGCGGGCATACCGGCGGTGTACGTTATCTGCAACAATCGCTCCTATCGGATTCTCAAGCTCAACATGGATGTGTACAAATCGCAAATCCTCAAGGAGCAGGACTCGCAGAGTCAGTATCTCCAGATGGACTTCCCGACGCCTCTGAATCTTGCGGGCATGGCCGAGGCGATGGGCATGTACGGGCGAAGCGTCGAGGATCCCGCGGAATTGGCGGGCGCGATTAAAGAAGCATTGGCCCTGGGCAAGCCCGCCCTTCTGGACGTCTCCGTAGACGGCTCGGTATAGGCGAGGGCCATAGGCGGGAGGCCTGCCCCTCCTGATGCCCCAGACCTTACGCTTGACTCTCCGCAGAAGCGGTCCGTGGGGACGGAATCCGAGGATATACAGATTAAGGAGTCGGAGAGTCCGAAGATATTCCTCACAGGGAGTCGGACAGGGTGACAGAGGCAGTTCCTGTCATTCTGAGTCGCAACGAAGAATCCAGAGGGGGGCGGTTCCGGTGCATAATGCGACACGAATACAAAGAGGAACAGGCCCTGTGACGTCCCACACCCTTCTCTAGGCTAAGGGCGACAGGTGGTGCTCACGACGTCATTCTGTCCGACTCCTTAATCATGATATCGTCGGACTCCGTCTCTACGGAGAGTCGCAACGAAGAATCCAGGGGGGATGAAGCCATCGCTCTGTTAACTATCGATACCCAAGTCCCTTTCCAACAACACATCCGACTGACAAGTGAGAGATGCCGGACCCACTACAACCAATAATCGTGCTTCAACTGTTTCAAGAAGAGAGAGGACCAACCCTCCACAAATGTAACGCTGGACCAGGAAGTCGCATGGCGCTTTTTCACCAGGGGCATCGGGAGGGATGAGGCGATGCGCGGAGCCGATATCGAAGGAGATCATGGCGTTACCGGCGATAGTCTTCGATACCGTCTCGATAATTGTATAGCCGGCCGTGATCAGCCGTCGTCCGGTACGGCCTCCAGGATCGCCTTCAAGTTTCTGAGGTCGCTCTTTATGTTTCGTTTCACGGCGGGGCCCAGTAGTGGCGCAGCCAGCCTGAAGAATCGCGAACCGACTCCCTGAATTCGAATGCGGGCCAGTGTGCCGCCGTCGGAGTCCTCGAACTCGTTGCTGATCAACATGTCGAAGGGCCTATCGGTCCTCATGGTCAACAGGCTGTTCGCCTCGTAGGCCACGACCTCAGGCGTGTACTCTATCCGCTTGCCCATAAAGGACGCGACTCTGGCAACCCTGGTGCCCACGCCGACGGGCGGTTCGGTCAACATCCGGGCCGACTCGATGCCGCCGATCCATAGGGCGTCGTTTTCAGGATTAACGACGTAGGCAGCGACATCTTCCCTGGTGCGAGCAATTTGCACCTCGGCCCTGACATCGATTGCCATACAGTCCTCCGAAAGTGCGGAGGCCCGGTCGCTTTGGCCGGGCCTCTACGCGCCGTAAAGAGTCCGATCAGGGGGCTCTAGCTCTCCAGTGCCTTCTCGATCGGGTCCCAGTAATACGTCTTCCAGCCCTCGTTAATGGAGTCGTGGGCCTGCTCCGGAACGCCGG
This sequence comes from Chloroflexota bacterium, assembly GCA_022565015.1. Classification (GTDB taxonomy): domain Bacteria; phylum Chloroflexota; class Dehalococcoidia; order Lucifugimonadales; family JADFKI01; genus JADFKI01. Next base: position 1,998 of record JADFKI010000105.1, on the reverse strand, counting down.
CATGCACGAAGTGAAGCAGGGTCTCGCCGTCCTTCTCCTCCAGCATGAATATGGCGGTGGACAGGTGATCGTCCGGCCACGTGTCTTCGGCTACTCGCCAGGACTGGACGATTCGTTTGTTTGGCAGAAGCTCCAGCGTTACGCCTCTTATCGCGCCGCCCATCACCTCGAATGCGGAGCCAGGCTCTCGGCCTATCTTAGCCGGTCCGCCGGTAAACTCGGAGTGCTTTTCAGAGTCCATGAGCATCTCGTAGATCTGGCTGGCCGGCGCCTTGAACCGGACTTGATGTTCGATAGTCTTGTATGCCATCGTTAATGCCTCCTCTGGTTTGCTTCCCAGTGAACGGGCTACGGCTGCCTGCCCATCATTCCCAGCAGCTTGTGCTGGCTGCTTGCGTTGTCGGGGACGGACACCTCTGGGCCAAAGGCGCCGCCCTGTCTCGCGCCATCCATCATCGGTGCGAAGGCCTGGAAGACGATCTGTGCATGATTCTCATTCGACTCCGTGTTCTGGCCTGTGGCCTTGGCCAGGTCCCATCCGTGCACGAGATTGTCCATGAATGCGCCGAGCATGAACGCGCCGCCAGACATCTCACCAAAGGGCGTCTGGTACTTCTTTTCCATGGCCCCGGGCTTCTGAGCCCCCGTCAGCACCTTATCCTTGCCGGCCTGATAGATGTCCGCGGGGTTGCCGTCGCCGCTTGGCTGCCCGGGTTCCTCTCCGGCCAGGGTCCCAGCGAAGAACATTGTTCCTTCAAGGATATGGTCTATGAGACCCTTCACATTCCAGTCGCTGCACGGAGTCGAGGCGCTCGTCTGGTCCGACCTCACGTTGGCGATGATCTGCCGTGTGTTCTTGACCGCCTCTCCGTAAAGCTCAACTGGATTTGGCATGGACTGTGCTGTCATTCGAAATGCCCCTTTCGCTGAGAATATCTGTAACTTGCCGCTCACCGTCCTTCCACCCAGGCCTTCCCCCAATCTCCCTTTGCCAGTGTCTCGAAACACAAAACTGAATTAGTCATTTACCGTTCTGTTTCTTCAAAATGCTTGTAATACATTGGTCGAATGAAATAAAAGAGTGATAGCCCCAAGCTTGGCTATGATTTTGGCAGCCCCTTTGGCAGGGCCTGGAAGCGCCGGCAGCCTTTACCCGGCCGCGATCTGTGGCGGCTAGTGGCCGGCTCCTGACGCCATCGGGTCTGGCCCTGGGTCGTCGCCCGTGGAAGCCTTGGCCAGCCTGTCCATGTAGTGCGTCCATCCCTGAGTATGAGCCTGGCGCATCTCATCGGTGGGCAGGCCCTCGTGACGGAGCCGCAACAACGTGCCGTCCCCCTCGGGAGTAAGCGTTATCTCCACCGTGCTGGAGCCTGGCGGCACCTCGCTGTTCTCTCTTTCCCATCCGAATGTAAAGACGACACGACTGTAGGGGGTTACCTCTACGTATTCGCCCTTGGCGTGGTTGTTACCGTGCACGTGGACATCGTATGTTCCGCCGGGCCGGGGGTCCAGGTCGACGCTGTCGCCCATCCACATCACCATCCTGTCCGGGTCGATGAGATAGGGGAACACCGTCTCAGGACGGGCGTTTATTCGTATTTCGAGGTCGATTATTTCACCGGAGCCTTCAGCCGTGTTCACGAATAATGCGCTCCTCTTCTTCCGCAGCCTCGGCCAGTTTCAGGAGGCTGTCGTGCCAGAACCCCTCTAGGTAGCTGCGTAGCTCCGTCAGGCCTTCGGGGCGTGCGCGATACAGCCTGCGCGTCCCCTGTCTGCGGACCGCTACCAGCTCGGCCTCCACGAGTATCTTCAGGTGCTGTGAGATAGCTGGCCGCGTAACGTCGAATCGCGAGGCGATCTCGCCCGCCGGCAGCTCTGTATTCCGGATCAGACGCAGTATATCTCTGCGTCTAGGCTCGGCTATGGCTCGTAGGGCCTCGTCCAGCATGGCGCATATGTTAGCGTATGCTTACGAAAGTGTCAACTTAATGTTTCCTG
>JADFKI010000346.1 GCA_022565015.1 Chloroflexota bacterium | reverse complement strand
CGGTCGAGTCCGTATGGGAGGACGAATACCTCGGCATTAAGGCCAGGCAGCCGGTCGGGAACCCCGTCGTGCTCAGTCAGGATGAGGCCGAAAGGGTATTGAGGGAGTTTGGCGGAGGGCCAGGTGAAGGCGGCCCAAGCCATGGCTAACATCCTTCTCGACGCGACCGTATTCCTGGACTATCGAAATGGGGTCCGGGGAGCGCGGTCGCTGTTCGAGCAGATAGTGCGAAAAGAGATCTCGGCCTCCGTATCCCCATTTACCGTATTTCAGCTGTGGGGCAGGGCCGACCTGGACAGGCAGGCCGAGATGGGCTACACGAGCATGCTCACCTTTCTGGTGGAGGCCCCACTGACCGTCCAGGCCGCAAAGACCGCCGGGCTGTGGGTTGCCTCGTTGCCTGCCGATGAGCGTGCGGGGCTCATGTCCTATGCCCTCCTCGTTGCGACGGCTGCCGAGCGCGGCGAGCAGATCTGCACCCGTAACATGGAGCCGTTCAGACGCTTTCCCTCCGAGCTGCGGGAATACTGACCCCATACTCATGCAGCCCGCTATAGACTTCCTCATGGGTGAATGTATCACCCGAAGATAAACGCTAAATGCGACTCATTCGACCTCCTCAGATGGCGTTTCGGCCCCATACAAGATAAGATGCCTTTGAAGAGAGGCCTCAGGAAATCCCAGGGTAACATCTTGAAGCGCTATCTGGCCCGTTTTCTCATTGCTTTTGGCTTTGGCGGCCTCATAGTCGCGCTCAGCCTGCAGACCACCATTGCCGTCGGACACCACGCCGCTCTGCTTACGATCGACGGCGCCATAGACCCAATTTCGGTCAGATTCCTGGAGCGTGGCATAGCGACCGCCGTCGATGAAGGTGCGCAGCTGCTGATCGTCGAGCTGGATACACCCGGCGGACGACTGGACTCCACGAGGGAGATCGTAGAGATGATGCTTGTCTCCGAGGTCCCCATAGTCGTCTTCGTGTCCCCTCAGGGCGCACAGGCGGCGTCGGCCGGCACATTCATTACGGCCGCTGCGCACATCGCCGCCATGGCGCCAACGACCAATATCGGCGCCGCGTCTCCGGTGGGGCCCGGCGGTGAAGACCTACCCGAAACGATAAGCTCCAAGATCACCGAGGACACCGCTGCCTTCATAAGGACCATAGCGGAGGAGAGAGGGCGAAACGCCGAGGCCCTGGAAGCGACCGTTCTGGAGGCGAAGTCGTATACGGCGACCGAAGCTATTCAAAACGACATAATAGACATCGTCGCGGCGGATATCGAAGAGCTTCTGATGCGCCTCGACGGCATGGCGGTCGCCTTGGAGGGCAGACAGGTCGTGCTCGACACGAAGGATATCGACGTCAGGCGGATCAGCCGAACCCCCGTGGAGCGGTTCCTGGGTTTCTTGGCCAATCCGGATGTCGCCTTTCTCCTGTTCAGCATCGGAGGACTGGGCATTCTTCTGGAGCTTTTCAATCCGGGGATGATCGTTCCCGGGCTGGCCGGTGTCATAGCGCTGTCGCTGGCGTTTTTGGCCTTTGGCAGCCTTCCCGTAAACTGGGTGGGCGTCGGCCTGCTTATCCTGGCCATGGTATTGTTTTTTGCGGAGGGCCAGGCTCCCGGCATAAGCGTATTCGGTGTCGGAGGCGCGATCAGCTTCGTTCTGGGGGCATTTCTGCTATTCGGGGAGCTCACATTTCGACCGGAGGTGCCACCGCTACCGGGCGCACCGAGTATAGGGGTAAGTCTCTGGGTCACAGGCATCGCGACCGGGCTGATATCCGGCGTTATATTCTTTATTGCAAAGTCGCTACGGTCGGCCAGGGTGGCCGGCCGCACGCCATATCAACCCAGCCTGGTTGGTCGCATCGGCGTGGCCACCGCGAATTTGGATCCGGGCGGCGCCGTCCGGATAGGGGGGGAAGCATGGACGGCCGTGTCCGATTCCGACGAGGAGATAGCTGAAGGAGATCGTGTAATAGTATCCGAGGTGGATGGGCTGACTCTGAAGGTCTTCAGAGCGCCCGAAAACGTTTGAGAAGGAGGACCACTGTGGCGATATTAAATTTTCTTAAGGACTACGAAAGGATGGCAAGGTTCAAATGGGGCAACTTTGAGGGTATGATGGGCCCCGGACCGGTGTTCGTCATACCCATCATGCATAGCGCGCAAAAAGTGGACACCCGGATCGAGGTAATAGACATACCCAGGCAGACGAACATCACGAGGGATAACGCGCCCATCGACATAGATTTCCTCATCTATATGCGTGTTGTTACTGAAGAGGCGTCTAAGGCTATACTGGAGGTGGAGAACTATCGAGCCGCGGTGATAGGCCTGGCCACGACGACGTTGCGCGCCGTGATAGGCGACATCAACCTGGACGAGGTCCTTTCCCAGCGCGAGCGGATAAACAACCTGATTCGAGAAAAGCTGGACGTGGAGACCGAACGCTGGGGCATCAAGGTCACCAACGTCGAGATACGGGAGATCGAGCCGCCGCGGGACATTCAGGAGTCCATGAACCGCCAGATGACGGCCGAGCGCGTCAGGCGTGCCGTCGTCACGGAGGCCGAGGGCACTCGAGAGGCTGCCGTAACCGTGGCCGAGGGCGACAAGGGGGCGGCGATACTACAGGCCGAAGGTCAGCGACAGGCCGAGATACTGAGCGCGGAAGGCGACCAGCAGGCCGCCGTCTTGCGTGCGGAGGGCTTCAGCACGGCCCTGGACCGCATTCACTCCATTGCCCGGAACATCGACGCCAACACCCTCAGCCTGCAGTATTTCGAGACTCTCAAAGAGTTGGGCTCCAGCCCGTCGACCAAGTTCATATTCCCCATGGAGTTTACGAACCTGCTCGCCCCGTTCATGAGGATGTCAGCG
>JADFKI010000104.1 GCA_022565015.1 Chloroflexota bacterium | reverse complement strand
CATAGCGGCGACGTGACGCGCAAACTTGGATTTTGGAAGCGAGTCGACGACAAACTTGAATTCGGTGAAGGACTGGAATATCTCGCGATCAAATGGAATTGAAGCCAGAATTGGTCGACTTCCCAGATTTCTAGACAACTCCTCCTGATAAATTTTCTCCATCATCCGCAAACTGTATTTATCAGGAATTCTGTTCAATACCAAATGGATGTTGAGCAAAACCTGAGCGTCATTTTTATATTGTTCGTAAAGGTAGTTGTAGAGTACGAATGTACCAGTCATAGTCACATGTTCCGCCTCAGTGACAAGAATGATCTCATCAGAAAATCCGGCGACAGATAGGAAAAGAGGCTCAGGACCGGGTCTAGAGTCAAATACGACACACCCGATGTCATACTTTTTAGAAAGTGCGCTCACTGCTTCTTTTAGGATTGCCTTCAGCTGAGGGACTGTAAAGTCATGTTCAGTCCAGTCGACCAGCTTCCCCGTCGGCGCGCTCGGAAGCAAGAAAAGCGTCGTCGGTTCTCCATCTGAATCCTTGGTTCGGACGAGCTCCGGATTCCCAAGCATCCATTCAAGTGACTGCCTACTAGGGTCAACAAGCGCTTCGCCCTGCCCTTGAAATTTGTCAAGCAGGCCCGAGACGGTAGGCCTATTCACAATCAACTCGTCGGCAATCAGACTAGTCGCACCACGATTATAGAGATCGAGGTCAACAAGAAGAACATTTTTGCCAGACCAGGATAGAACACGAGCCAAATTTGCGGACAACATTGTTTTTCCCACGCCGCCTTTTCCACTACCTACGGAAATGACTGGTGGAAATTTGAAATCTTCTGTTCGCTCCGGCCTCTCTGCTTCGCCTTCAACCATTCCTGGACCTACTCGTCTCCTCTTCATACTTAGATTTTTTGTCGCGAAGCTGCCCCCTATGAGCCTCGGCGTTACGCACAGGTTTATCCCCGAACAGCATCAAGGCAAGAACTAATACGACTACAGATATCATGCCGCCGACAATTACCACTGTGGCCTGGACTTGCACAGTTCCCGTCGCGCTCAATGCGACCACAACCACCACCGATACGACTATCGCCAAGCTTAGATAAAAAACGATGGCAGCGTGGGTGGGATCACTGCCCGCTTTTCTGGCAAACAGCGTTATCAGGCGTTCAAATATGGCGAGGGGACTAAATGAAAGCCCCGTAGGCTGTGTGCCGGAACTACCCATGGAATGCAGACCAATATTAAGAATGAGTCCGTTTTGGTTGGAACCAGAGTGTATATTTGCCTTTGCCCATTGTCAAATGCGAAATTAGTTTATTCCGTTATGCTTTGACAGTAATTTATCGCATCTTCATCAACCGTCACGCCGCGCCCATTAGTCGCCCTCGGATTTGGCCATCCGGGCGGTCTGGGAGATTGCCGACTCGATGCCGTTGGAGGGCGGCAAGACCAGCTTGCGCACCGGGTAGTTGATCTCGATGCCTTCGTCCTTCAGCCTGCGATGAATGACCTTGACCAGCTCGCTGGTCAGCACGAAGCTGCCCGTGCGGTCCGTGGCCTGAATAAATACCCAGAAGGTGATGTTGGAGTCGCCGAACTCCTCGAAGCCGATGAATGGCACGACATCCTTGATGGCGTGGGGAGACTCATTTACGAGCTTCTGCGTGGCGTCGCGCACGACGTCTTCCACGTGCTGCAGGTCCGAATCGTAGGAAACGCCGCAGTAGACCAGAACGTTCATGGCGGGCGTTGGGCTGTAATAGTTGGTGACGATGCTATCCGCCATCTTTGAGTTGGGGATGATCACCAGGTTGTTGTAGATGCTCCGGAGCTTTGTGCTTCGCCAGCCCACCTCGACGACGTAACCCGCCGGCCCTCCGTCCAGCTCGATGTAGTCGCCGATGTTCAGCACGCCCTCGGTGACCACGTACGTGCCGGCGAAGAAGTTTGCCAGCGTGGGCTGCACCGCCAGCGCGACCGCAAGGCCGCCGATGCCCAGGCCTGCCCATATCGGGCTTATGGGGATACCCAGGCTCGTTAGAATCGCCAGGGTGCCGAGGGAATAGATGACGAGTGGAAGTATACGCTTGATCGGAGGGATCAGCCTGTCGTCCAACTTGGTCTCGGTCTTAGATGCTACTCGCGTGATATACCAGGTGAGCACCACATCCAGCAGGCGATATATGACGTAAGTTACCTGGGCGATGCTCGCAGCGAGCCAGGCCTTGCGAATCCCCGCCTCCAGGCCTTCGAGAAGCTCGAACCCGGCGGTCGTGATCGCGGTCAGCATCAGCACGCCCATGAACAGGCCGGCGGTGGCGATAAAGAGCACCAGCGGGCCTTTGAGGATGCGAATTACCCTGATGCGGAGTCCGGTCGGGTCCCTTTTATCCCAGTACCTCAGCACCAGTCGAAACAGGATGTTGACAAGACCAGCCACGAGCAACAGAACGGCAAAGATCGCGGCAGCCGTCAACGAGCCCCAAAAATCAGAGCCTGTGATGATGTCCGGTAACATCCAACCACCTCCAGCGGTTTGCCCGTGAAAGTTGCGGTCAGCGCGCCTCTATGAGCTCTCGAATCGAGTCCAGGGTAGCGTCTCCTATGCCGTTTACATCAAGCAACGCGTCCACGTCGACAAATTCTCCATTTTCGCGGCGATGACGCACGATGGCCTTCGCCTTCACCTCACCGATGCCGCGTAGGGTCTGGAGCAGCTGCTCATCCGCCGAATTGATATCGATCCTTCCGGTTGTCCTAAACGCGGCATCGCCGCCAACCCGAGGGCTCTCCCCAATCCTTGGCACATGCAGATGGTCTTCGTCTTTAACGCGAGCGGCCAGGTTCACGGCGCTGAGGTCGGCGTCCGGCAGGGCGCCCCCCGCCGCGGCAACGACCTCCACCATCCTGTCATCGTCGTGGACGGTGTAGACCCCGGGCGACTGAACGGCGCCGCTGATGTAGACCCTTATCTCTTGCGCAACCTCGGGCGTCGGCGTGGGCAACATCACCTGCACGCCACCGCCGGAACCGCTTTGAAGGAGCAGAAAGATCCCGCCCGCGATGGCGGCTACCGTGGCTATGCCGGCTGTTAATTGCGTGATGGTCTTCATAGTCGCCTATCATTGGACCCTGGTTAGCGAGAATATATTCGCGGCGGCGTAGCCTGTCAACATGGGCCGCATTTATACCGCAGCCGACATCAACAAGGCCCTGAGCACAGGGCGGACCGCCCTCAGGCCCGCACCATGGCCACGACGTGATGCCGGACATCCTTGACCCTGTCGGAAGCCGGAACCTATAATTGTTCAAACACCTGTTCACAATCGCTCAGAAAGGCAACTTGATGGCAGAAAGTCCAGGCCCCGACACGGTCCAAGAGCTCGAGACGAAAGCCGTGAAAGGGCTGGAGTCCGCAGGGACAGAGGAAGAGCTCGAGGAGTGGAGGATATCCTACCTGGGACGGCGCGGCGAGCTGACCCGGCTGCTCAGAGGTCTTGGCTCTCTGGAAGTCGAGGAACGGCGCGTCGTCGGAGCCGCGGCCAATCGACTCAAGTCGACCCTGGAGGAGCGGCTATCGGAACGCGAGCAGGCCCTGAAGCAGTCAAAAGTGGCGGGGTCCGGCGCGGAGGCAATCGACGTTACGCTCCCGGGCCGGCCCATACCCCAGGGCGGGCTCCATCCCACTACAAGGGTCATTCGAGAGATATGTGACGTATTCACGTCCATGGGCTTCGACATCGTGGAGGGGCCGGAGGTCGAGTGGGACCACTACAACTTCGAGATGGCCAACATACCCAAAGACCACCCGGCCCGCGACATGTGGAACACGCTGTGGGTGGACTACACCGACGAGAACGGCGAGCAGCCCATGCTCCTGCGAACGCATACGACCCCCATGCAGGCCCGCATCATGGAGAGTCGCAAGCCGCCCATACGCGTCGTCGTTCCGGGTAAGTGCTATCGCTACGAGGCCACGGACGCCACCCATGAGTGGCACTTCTACCAGATAGAAGGCCTTGCCGTGGACAGGGGCATCACCTTTGCAAATTTGAAGGGCACGCTCTATGAGCTTGCCAGGGCCATTTTTGGACAGGACAGGAAGGTCCGGTTTCGCTGCGACTACTTCCCGTTCGTCGAGCCGGGCGTGGATATGTCCATCGACTGCTTCAACTGCGAGGGCAAAGGTTGTCGAATCTGCTCTGAGACGGGCTGGATAGAGATCATGGGCGCGGGCATGGTCCACCCCAAGATGCTGGAGCGCGTGGGCTACGACCCGCATATCTATACGGGCTTCGCCTTCGGCATGGGGCCGGAGCGCATAGCCATGCTAAAGTACGGCATCGAGGACATCCGCCTGTTCTACTCCAACGACATCCGGTTCCTGAAGCAGTTCTAAAGACATCCTCGTTGGGTTTGAGACGTATTCGATGCGCTAAACTGATATTGAATGCAATAACCCGACGTGAAGGGATGACAACATGCTCAGTCGAGTAGAGATAAAAAACTTCAAAAGCATTGGTGAGCCCGGAGTTGGTCTGGACCTTAAGCCACTCACGTTTCTCGTAGGTCCCAATGGGGGAGGTAAGTCGAGCATCCTAGACGCAATTGTATTTGCAAGTCTCGGAGGTATATCTCGGCCCGGGTTTTTCAGCTTTTCCGATTACGAGGACATTCACTTCAAAAAGGACGACAACATTCTGTCGGTGTACGTTGAAGTTGAGGATTCCGACTCTGAAATGGTAGGTGGTCATACTTTTCTGCACGAAAATTTCAAACAGAATCCATCGCCGCAAACACCCGAAAGTATCTCTTCATCATTCATCGGCAAAGTTTTTCCTATTAGGGCAACGAGAGGGATCATTGAAGATTCTGACGTGCCTAAGGAAGCTGATTGGGTGTGGCAGAACGGAGAGCACACTCTGGAAATCCTAGAGAGGCTTCCTGACGCTAACTACCGCTCCGAGAGAATGAAGATTCAAAAATGGGTCTCAGTATTTGGCATCTCAGAAGCGGCCGCCACTCTTGCCGGTAGGTCTCGTATTTCTGGTAGTTTCTCGGATGAGATTCTTGACGTCGCATTAAATGCTTCATTTGCTAGCACGGGAAGCAGGCAGGTGCTGCCCCTTATTATTCAGCTGTTTTGGTCAAACCCTGGGTCCATAATCTTGATAGAGGAACCCGAGATCAGCCTTCACCCTGAGCTGCAAATTCGCCTTCTCGAGATGTTTGCCGAGGCGATAAACGAGAGTAAGCAGATTATCTTGACGACTCACAGCCACTTCCTGCTACAAGCCATTGGTTACGCCGTCCATAATAAATGGATGAAGGCTGACCAAATATCCGTATATCATGTGGAGAAAGGCGAAAATGGAACAGAAGTCGAATCTTTAGCTTTGGGAAAGAATGGCTACATTCAGGGTTGGGTCCCGTCCTTCAACAAAGTCGAGAGGCGTCTGTTAAAAGAATGGGCTGAGACGTTACCGAGGGAGTAACGATTGACAACTTCGCTGCCACTCGTTGCCTTCAACAGCTTGATGATAAAGGCACTCGCACTTAACGACAGAAGCATTTATCCCGAAGAATTAGATGCCTTTTCCACCGCGTTTCGAGGTCAACGGTTCAAGCTGTTGATTACCGACGGAATACTTGTCGAATACCAAACAGAGGCTAACAACCCCCCCAGCATTTTTAGTTCAGCCCGTGTTGAATACTTTGGCATCGACCCAGAGAACGGTGTACTTGGACGAGTATAATTTGGACGATGTCACTCTGGAACTAAGCGGGCTACCAAGCGAGCATAGAGCCTTCATCCGCGACGCAATTGCAGCAAACGCTAGCTACCTGATCACAAAGAGGCAAAGATGGTTGAGTCTTTCTGAGCAGACTGAGAACGCTCACGGTCTACGCATTGTCACGCCGGCACAATTTGTGCAATTCGAGAGTTAAGATCCGATCATCGCTAACCCCCAGAGGAAGTGAATGAGAGTACCGGTTTCCTGGCTTAAGCAGTACGTCCCCATAGACATCTCCGCCAAGGAGCTCGCCCACCTACTGACGATGGCCGGCAACGAGGTGGGGGAGGTGGAGGAGATAGGTGGCGACTGGGACCGGGACAAGGTCGTCGTAGGCCACGTTCTCAAGGTGGACCCGCATCCCAACGCCGACCGGCTCAGCTTGCCCACAGTCGATGTAGGCAACGGCGAGACGATCACGGTGGTATGCGGCGCGCCAAACGTCGCTGAGGGCCAGAAGATCGCCTTCGCCCGCGAGGGTGCCCATATTTTCAGCCCCCGTTCCGGCAAGGTCGAGGAGCTCAAGGCCGCCACCATTCGTGGAGTAAGGTCCGCGGGAATGGTCTGCTCGCCGCTGGAGTTGGGGCTGAGCGAAGACCACGAGGGCATACTCGAGCTCGACGAAGACGCGCCCGTGGGCACGCCCCTGGTCGACTATCTTGGCGACGCCGTGCTCGACATGGAGGTCACGCCGAACAGGCCCGACTGCCTCTCGGTTCTCGGTGTGGCCCACGAGGTGGCTGCGCTGACGGGCAAGTCCCTGACCGAGCCCGACCTATCCTATCCCGAAGAGGGCGACCCCATTGACGAACAGGCGAAGGTAGAGATCGCCAACCCGGAGCTCTGTAATCGCTACACGGCCACGCTGATGACCGGCATCAAGATTGGCTCTGCGCCGCAATGGATACAGGATGCCTTGATTAAGGCGGGGCAGCGTCCCATAAACAACATCGTGGACATCACGAACTTCGTAATGCTCGAATACGGCCAGCCCCTGCACGCCTTCGACTTCGATAAGGTGAAGGACAGAACGATTATCGTGCGGGCCGCCCACGAAGGCGAAGAGCACGTGACGCTGGACGGCGAAAAGCGGCTTCTGTCGCCTCCCATGCTCATGATCGCCGACCCCGAAAAGAGCGTTGGACTCGCCGGTGTCATGGGCGGCGCCAACACGGAGATCGACGAAGGCACCGGGACGGTGCTGCTGGAGTCCGCTAATTTCGACGCGGGCAACACGCGCCGCACTCGATCCGAGCTGCGATTGAACACGGAAGCCTCCTATCGATTCGAGAGGGGCATACGCGCGGAGCTCGCGCCGTTGGCTCTTAGAAGAGCCACGCAGCTAATGGTCGAGCATGCCGGCGCAAAGGCCTCCAAGGGCATAATCGACGTTTACCCCGGCGAAAAGGACCCGCCGGTAGTCAAGATAAGCAGGCAGCGAATCCGCCAGGTCCTGGGTGTGGACTACAGCATGTCAAAGGTCGAAGAGGTGCTCAATTCCCTGGGATTCGAGCGAGCCAGGGCACCCGAGGGCCTGATCGACATGATGGAGACCCTGGAGGCCGGCGCCATTCCCGAGCGAGACGATACCCTCTGGATGAAGGCCCCTTACTGGCGGTCCGACATATCAATCGAAGACGACCTTGTGGAGGAGGTGGCGCGCATCGTCGGGTATGATTCCATACCGACTACGATGCTCTCGACGCCGATCCCCCACCACGAGCCTCAGGCGTCCAGGGTCCTGCGGGAGCGCGTCAAGGACGTACTCGTATCGGCCGGGATGCGAGAGACCATCTCCTACTCACTGACGACGATGGACACCCTCGCCAGGGTGGGCGCGCTGGACGAAGGTCTCCAACCCATGAAGATCGCCAACCCGATGAGCGCCGATTTCGAGTACCTTAGGACCAGCCTGAGGGGAAGCATTCTTCAAACGCTGTCGTTTAACAGGCGCATCTCTCAGGGCGAGGGCATGAAGCTCTTCGAGATAGGAAACGTCTACCTGCCGAAAGACGAGGCCAAGGAACGCGATTTGCCCAACGAGCGGGAGATGCTGGTAGGCCTGTTTCAAGGCCCGCGAAACCCCGACTCGTGGCTGATGCCGCAAGAGGATATGGGCTTCTTCGACGCAAAGGGGGTCCTCGAGTATTCGTTCGCAAACCTGAGGGTTGACGTGGCCTTCGAGCCCTTCGACGATGACTCGATACTGCAGGCGGGCCGCGCGGCTCGACTGGTTAGCGGAGGCCAAATGCTTGGAGTCGTAGGAGAGGTCAGGCCCGAGGTGTTGGCGCGCTTCGGACTGGACGGAGCACCGGTCGCCCTGCTGGAAGTCAACATGGAGGCCCTGGGAAGCGTCGTCCCGGAGGGCGCACTTCGCTATTCGAGCTCGAGTCCTTACCCGGAATCCTATCGCGACCTGGCGCTGATCATCGACGCCGACCTTTCTTCGTCCCGAGTCCAGATGATAATAGAGCGTCACGGTATGGTCGTACGCAGCGCGCCCTTTGACGTTTATGAGGGCGAAGGCGTGCCCCCTGGAAAGAAGTCGATAGCGTACCGAATAGTATTTCAGTCGGACAAAGGCACGCTGACGTCGGAGCAGGTCGACCAGTTCCAGGGAGACATCCTCCGCCGGCTCCAGCGCGAGCTTGGAGCCGAGTTGAGGCAGTGAATTTCCAGACTATGCGAGGGATTCGATCTTCTTGAACATCGCATCAAAAATTGAACGGCTATTGGAAGGGCTCTTGGCCTACAATCCGGAAAAGGTAATTCATTTCGGTTCAACCGCTCGCGGCGATTTCGACGAACACAGCGATATTGATATCATTGTCATCAAGCGCACTGACAGAAGGTTTGTACAGCGTCTTGTGGAGGTTGGCAGATTCATCCCCCCCGACATCTCCGCCGATGTGTTCGTATATACGCCCGATGAGATAATAGCTATGATTGACGAGGGTAACCCCTTTATAGAGCAGGCCTTGGCACAGGGGAAGACTATCTATGAGAAGACCTCTTGAAACAGCCAGGCGATGGCTTGCCGAGGCTACTCATAGCCTTGAAGTAACCAGGCTGATGTTCGATAACAGTCTATGGTCAGACGTCTGCTTTAAGTCCGAGCAGACCTCGCAACTGGCGCTGAAGGCATACCTCTATGGGGCCGGCAGGAGATCTATCTATATCCACTCCATCGGAGAATTGCTTTCAGAGTGCGGCAAGGAAGATGAAGAATTCAATGGCCTACGCGCTCGTGGCGTGACCCTGGACAAGTATTATCTCTCGTCAAGATACCCTGACGCACTGCCGCCGCCGGCGATTCCATTTGAATCCTTTACCGTCGACGAGGCGCGCCAGGCCCTCGACATCGCAACGGGGATAGTCGAGATGGTCAGTGCCAAAATTGGCCAGGAAGGCCACGAAAGATAGCTTACTGGGATAGAGCGCTAGCGTTTCACGTTTTTCAACACGGCACCTTTAATGAATTACAGCCAACCCTGCATGGTTGTGCTTGAGCACTGAGGAGATCATGACGCAGCACGGTCACAGCCATCGTCACTACGGCGAGTCGATGCTCAGCGTCGAAGAGGCGCTCGAGCGAATCCTCGACTCCTTGCATGTGCTGGAACCCGAAGAGAGGCCCTTGCTCGAAGCGTTGGGGCAAGTCCTTGCCGAGGATGCGGTATCCGAATACGACATTCCGCCGCTGGACAACTCGGCCATGGATGGCTACGCCGTGAGGGCGGTCGACGTCATCGGCGCATCGACTGACAGCCCCGTGACCCTTGAGGTCGTCGGCTCCGTGGCCGCCGGAGAGCTCCCGCGAGACAAGGTGACGACGGGAACGGCGGTCCGCATCATGACCGGCGCGCCCGTTCCCGAAGGGGCAGACGCAGTTGTTCCATTCGAAGACACGGACGAGCTGGAACGCCGGGGGCCGTCGGGTGATCTGAACGAGATCGGCATCCGATACGAGGTGAAACAGGGGGCGGACGTAAGGCCCGCGGGGCAGGACGTCAAAAAGGGAGAGCTTGTCCTCGCCAAAGGCACCGTGCTTCGTCCATCGGAGATCGGCGTACTGGCATCTTTGGGATCGGACAAGGTGAAGGTGATAAGGCGGCCTGTGGTCGCTATCCTGGCCACCGGCAACGAGCTGATGGAGCCGGGGGAAGAATACGAACCCGGCAAGATATACAACAGCAACAACTTTACCATAGCCGCCGGCGTACTCCGCTACGGCGGTGTGCCGAAGCTATTGGGCGTCGCCCGGGATAATCTGGAATCGATGAACTCCAAACTGCGAGAGGGCCTTGATTCTGATATACTCATTACCTCTGCGGGAGTCTCCAAGGGCGACTACGACATGGTGAAGGACGTGCTTGCCCAGCATGGAAAGATAGACTTCTGGTCTGTTAGGATGAGGCCTGCGAAGCCCCTGGCGTTCGGGGTCCTGAACGCTCCGAACGGCAAAAAGGTGCCTCATATCGGTCTACCGGGGAACCCTGTAAGCGCCGTTGTCGCATTCGAGCAGTTCGGACGCGCCGCCATTCGCAAAATGATGGGCAAGCCGAACCTTGGCATGCCGACCGTCGAAGCGATATTGGACGAGCCGATTCATAACACGGACAATCGTAGGGTATTTGCGCGGGCCGTGGTCACGAAGCTGCGAGGTGAATATCACGCGAAGCTCACCGGCGACCAAGGCTCCAATCTACTGACATCGATGGCACGCGCCAACGCGTTTGCCATCTGTCCGGAGGATGTTCCTCGGAAGGACGCGGGAGAGGTGGTGGTGGTTCAAATGCTAGATTGGCCGGAGGAAGTATTTTGATGACGCAGGACCAGACCCAGACGAGTGCAAGCGACGAAAACGAAGAAGAGGGACCCTCACCTGAGTACTTAATAGAGGTCCATGATGTCGATGAAGACAGTCGCGCAATTGCACTCGTCATCGCCTCGAGACGATGCTACATGGACCAGCAGGCGGATGACGAGCCGCCTACGATCTCATCAGACCCGAACAAGTTCATCAAGAGAATAGCGGCCCACTGCGCCGCCACTGAAGACTATCTGCTGCCCGACATGCCTCTGAAAGACGCGATATTTAGGGTCATGCTGGCCGGAGGAAATGTGCCGACCACGCCGGAAAGCGTCAGCGAGATTCTTTCAGAAAAGTGGGCGATGACCGCCTATCCTAGAGACATCAGCCCCAGGGTCATCCAGCGGCTCCTCGACAACAGCCAGGCATATGGCATCTTCAGAATCCCCGAACCGGAGGCAG
>JADFKI010000103.1 GCA_022565015.1 Chloroflexota bacterium | reverse complement strand
AGGGCGGACATGGGCAACAGGACGCGGTAGTCGTTGCCCCACACCAGCCGGACGGCGTGCGGGGCCACGAGACCGACGAAGCCGATGAGCCCGCTGAAGGACACCGCGGCGGCGGTGGCCAGGGTCGCCGCGCCGATTAGCAGCAGCTTCGTCCGTTCCACGTTGACCCCGAGCTGCTGGGCCTGCTCCTCATCCAGCTGTAGCACGTTTAGTATCCTGCTGAAGGATAGGACGAGGAGCAGGCTCGGCACCAGGTAGGGGATGATGTACAGGCTGTGTTTCCACTGCGCCGTGATGAACCCACCCAGAAGCCAGGCGAAGACGGGACGCAGGTCCGGGTCGCTGCGTAACAGCAAAAGACTGGTTACTGCACCGGCCAGCGCCGCGATGGCCACACCGGCCAGGATGAGCGTCGTCAGCGGCAGTCCCTCCGAGTTCTTGGCTATCACGAATGCCGTGACCACTGCCAGGATGGCGCCCGCGAAGGCCGCCACGGGCAACAGGCTTATTCCGTAGAAGAAGAACGGCACGCCCGTTACCATAACTATTACCGCACCCAGTCCGGCGCCCGACGCCACGCCGATCAGATAAGGGTCCGCCAGGGGGTTGCGAAACAGCCCCTGGTAAGTCGCCCCCGAGATCGCAAGCGCACCTCCCACGATTCCGGCCAGCACGATGCGAGGAAGCCGAAGCCGCCAGATAATCCTGTCCCAGGTGTCCGGCCAGGACTGCGTTAGCTCGATGCCCGGCAATCGGTCGAAGAGTATCTCGGCCACCGTAACCGGAGGCATCGTCACGGGCCCCTGGCTGGCCGCGACGACTGCAACGACCAGCAGCACACCAAGTCCCACGACGAGCCGCCACCACGGATAGCCCAATGCGGACGGGGCGAACTCAGTGGCTCCTACGGCCGCGTCAGCGGTGTGCAGTCTCCTGCCAAAGCCCCTTGTAATCGACAATCTCAATATCGAACTTCGCCCCTACTCGAAAAGCTCTGGGTAGATGGCTTCCGCGAGTTTCTCTATGCCCCTCGGGTACCTCGGTCCTGAGATGTTGAGCTCGTCGGGAGCTTTGACGAAGGCATCGTTTTTGACAGCTTCGATATCGGAGAATGCCGGATTGTCCCGGAAGAAGTCGAAGTCCGTTTCGAACGCAACGATAACGTCTGGGTTTCTCTCAACAAGCACTTCTGGGCTGAGCTGCTCGAATCCGTCAACGTCGAAGGATATGCTTTCCAGGTGAAGCAGATCCAGTACCTCTCCTATCAATGAGTTGGGTCCGGGAGTCCACATGCCACCAGCCGAGAAGAATACGGACGGCCCATCGTCGATTTTATCCTCAATTAGCTCCTTGAGCGCGTCGACCTCATCCGCGAACTCCTGGGCGACCTCCTCTGCTTCGACCACTGCTCCAGTTATGTCGCCCCACATGCGAATGGTGTCAGCCGTGTCCTCGAATTCGTTATTGCGGGTAGGGATGAACATCACACGAAGGCATTCTTCCTGCATCTGTTCAATCTGGAGCGGGAAGAATATGTACACCAGGTCAGGGTCAAGTTCGATGAACTTTTCAATATTAAGGCTAAAGGCACTGCCCAGCCTGGGAATATCTTCTGCCTCCGGCGGGAAGAAGACGAAGTCGTGAGTCCCGACGATCCTGTCGCCCTCGCCGATCTTAAAAAGTATCTCGACGACGGCGCTATCATAAGCGATGATTCTGGAAGGCGGCTTTTGAAAGGTGATACTACCGTTATCCGCCCTAATCTTCAATGGAAATCCGGGCGGTGACTCTTCACCTTCGGCAAGACTGGTCGCGTTTTTTTCATCCAAGCATTTGTCGATTGCTTTCGCCCTGGCCCCGCTGAACGGGTTATCTCTGGTCACGCTCTTAACCGTAAGCAGGGGCGACTCGCTACCCTCCGAGTCCACCGCCACGAAGTAGAACTCGAAGGGCGTCTCGTAGGTCAGCGGCGCCGACACCTCGAAGGTGTGCAGGCATATGCCGCCCGAACACGAGGCTTCATCAACGATCCGCCGGTCCTCGTCGATCATGTACAGCTTCGACAGGTCCTCGTCTTCATCGAACGCCCCCACGCGAATTTCGAAGGTCGTGCCGTGCCTGACTTTCTTCTTCGACTCGACCAGGACGAGCTCAGGGCCTTCGCCTATCGTGGTCCGTATTACGGAGAGCGAGGCCGCGCCCTGCGCCAGGACGACACCGACCGTCGAGTCGACGGTGGCAACGACGAGCGCCGGAGCTGAAGGAGCAGCGGTCGGCTCCTCCTGAATCGCGGCAGCCTGTGTCGGTTGAGGGGCCGGCGTCACGGTCGGCGCAGAGACGGCCGGTGCGGAGACGGGTGCCCGTTCTGGGGCCTGCGCTCGGGCGACCGGCGCGGGCTCATTCGTTGCCGGCTCCGTGGTCTCGATCAGTAGCGCGAAGGTACTCAGAGAGCTTACCGAGACCGTCAGCGTCAGGTCATCGAGGTTGAAGCTGCGAGACAGTGTGCTCCACTGTCCGTTCTTGAAGTGCTGAAGGGTTATCTTAAAGGGATCTATGTCCGCCATTCTCAGGTCTTCGATCGTTATCGGGACCGTGACGGAGACGGAGTCCTGGAATGCGAAGTCTTTAATTTCCGTTCCGTCGGTCCTGAAGGGATCGAGGTCGAACGCCCTGGAACCGACGACAAAGCCCCCGGGCAGCTCAGGCAGCTCGGCGACATCAACGTCGGAGTACGCTAGGACGACGGGCTCCGAAACGGAACCGGGCCTGACGCTGATCCGAACCCGACCGTCGGGCGACAGCAGAACGGTCGCTTTCTGCGGAGACAGCAGCTGTCGCGATTCGCCGGCGTCGAATGACAGCGACACCTCGGTGGATTTCAGCTCGGCGGCGGGCTCAGTTAAGGGGGGCGGCTCCGGCGCGAGGGCTGGAGCAGTGTTCGAGCTCTGCGCTGCGGCGACCCTGGACCCCTGGTCGGCGGGAACGGCCGTAGACACGGCCCTCTCGACAACGGCCTTCGCCGCCTGAACGATTTCCTGTGCCGATCGCTGGGCGACCATGGGCGCGGGTCCGGCGGAGTCGGATACTGTCTGCGCCGGAGGCTGAGTCGTCCCGACACATGCGAGACTCAGCAGAAGCAGGGACAAGGCAAATATGGATAGCCGACTCTTAACGTCAATCATAGCTCTCCTCTCAAAGAGAGCCATCGAGGAGATGTCGATGCCCGCCGGATCGGCGAGACGTCTTGGGGAAGGGACAAAAAAGACCCTGCTCCGGGTGTGGACGCAGGGCTAATTCGCCTATGACCATACCTTTCCTCGAAGGCTGTAACACTGACGAAGGTGGTGGACCGGGCTCGTACCGATGTGAATCGGGACCTACCGTTGCGGGACAGCGCCGGACTTTGACCGGCTTCCCCCATTGAGCGCCTTAAGCGCCCTTCGCCATCGATTAAGTTTTGCAGGTGCGGATGCACTTCACGCTGGTGTGTCATATAATCACGCCAAAAGTGCTTTGTCAAGTTTGGGTTGCATTCAGGCTGACCTGTGAATGCGACCAGATTCGTCATAACCGAAAGGAGAAAAAATGCCCCAAAACGGCGCGGAAGCCAAGAACATCAAGCTGGTATCTCATAACGACCTCAACGGGTTCGGCAACGGCGGCGAGGGCATGGCCATGCAGACGACCAGCGACGGCCGTCGAATCATGTACATCGCCCATGAGAGCGCCCCAAAGGATTTTACGGGCGTTGATGTTACCGACCCCAAACACCCGAAAGTGATTGTCCAGACGGACCTGCCCCACAGCGACGTGCGGTCCAACTCGCTGGACATGGTCGACAATATCATGCTCGTGGCGTACCAGACGAAACGACCCGGCCTGACGCCGGCGGGCGTAGGCGTCTACGACATGAGCGTACCCGAGAGCCCGAAGAAGATATCGTTCTTCGATACGTCGGGGCCTTACTCGCGTGGGGCGCACTGCCTCTGGTTCGTGGACGGCAGGTACGCCCACGTGACGACGGGCGCCGCCGACTTCGAGCCCTACAATCAGAAGGACGACCAGTTTCACATGATCCTGGACCTGGAGGACCCGGCTAACCCCCGGGAGGTCGGCAGGTGGTGGCTGCCCGGCACACGCAAGGGCGACCCCGGAGGCCCAATCGAGCGGCACACCAAGATCGACGTCGGATTCCGCACCCACAACATCAACGTCTATCCGGACAACCCGGACCGCGCATATCTGGCATATCTCGACGGCGGGGCCATTATCCTGGACATCTCGGACAAGTCCAAGCCCAAGATGCTCGGCCGCCAGGACTACCACCCGCCGTTCCCTGGCTATACGCATACCATGCTGCCGCTGGCAGACCGTGGCCTTGCCGTCGTCTCAGACGAGTCGGTCACCGAAGACGGACGCGACCACCCCAAGCTGACGTGGGTCATGGATATCCGCGAGGAGAGCAACCCCGTCATCATTAGCACGTTCCCCATGCCCGACGCAGAGGAGTTCATCGGCAGGGGAGGGCGCTTCGGATCGCACAACCTGCACGAGAACATGCCGGGACCCAACTCGTACAGGTCCGACAGGTTCATCATCGGAGCCTACTTCAACGCGGGCGTGCGAGTACACGACATCAGCGACCCGTTCCATCCGAAGGAGGCGGGCTACTACATACCCCCGGCCCCGGTCTCGAAGGAGATCGGCGTGAACATAAACGACGTCTTCGTCGACGAAAACGGCCTGATCTACGCCATCGAGAGAAAGGCGGGCGGCCTGTACATCCTGGAGATGGAGGTCTAGAGAGCTCTAGCTCATACCCAGCTCGTCGGCGACGCCGTACTCCTGGGCGAGCTCAACCAGCTTGCTCCAGGTGGCGTCCTCGACGTCTATCCCGTCCTTTAGGAGCTGCTGCTCCTTCATGTGCTCGGGCTCGCCTGGGTAGAAGACCTCGGTGAAACCCTTGGCGGGCTTCGAGCTCTTCAGGTATTGGGCGAACTCGGTCACCTCTTTCTTGAAGTCGTCCAGCGGTCGGAACGCCTCGACCTTGAAGGCCGCCATGAAGCAGCCGTCGTTGTGCCGGCCCGACGGGTCATGCCCGAACCCCAGGCCGGTCAGTATCCCTGAGAAGATCTCGATCATGACGGATAGCCCGTAGCCCTTGTGACCTTCGGGGCCTCCCAGCGGAAGCATTGCGCCACCCTGGCGCAGGTCGGCGGGGTCCGTGGACGGATTGCCGTCCTTGTCGATGAGCCATCCCTCCGGAATTGACGAGCCCCTGGCGACGGCGACGCCAAGCTTGCCGGCGGCCACGGCGCTGGTCGCCATGTCTATGAAGATAGGGGCCTCGAGGTTGCTGGGCATGGCTATGCAGATGGGGTTTGTTCCCAGACGCGGCTCGCGCCCACCGAAGGGCACGACAGCCTTGGCCGCCCTGCCTGAGTCTGCCGTCATTATGCCGATCATGCCCGCCCTCGCCGCCATCAACGGGTAGTCCGCCACCCGGCCGACGTGGCTCTGCCGGAACACCGTCGCGGCCGCCACGCTGTACGTCTCCGCCTTGTCGATCGTCATCTGCATGGCCCGCTCGGAGACGACGTAGCCATACCCCCAGTTGCCGTCGACAACCGTCGTCGTCGGAGTCTCCCTCACGATGTCGAAGGGCGCTCCGGGAACGATATGCCCTCGCTTGACGCGATCGATGTAGGTTGGAATCTGTATGATTCCGTGGGAATCGTGGCCCGCGAGGTTGGCGCCAACGCAGTGCCTGGATACGGTCTCCGCCTCCTCCCGGCCGGCGCCCCCTCCCATGAGCAGCTTCACTGCGATCTCCCGCAGTCGTTCGGCCTGTACGGTCGGCATCAGCTCCTCCTATTTAAATAAAAGACGAATTCGACGAGATACGGTCAAGTCACCTAAAATTTTCATTCGCGATTGGCCCAGCCCCCGGCGCGTTCGACGGCACGCTTCCAGTTATCGTAAAGGCCGTCGCGTAGCTCGTCGCTCATATCGGGTGTGTACGTCATGTCACGGGCCCACATCTCCTGGATCTCCTCCGTGCTCTCCCAGAATCCCACGGCCAGCCCGGCGAGATATGCGGCGCCCAGAGCGGTCGTCTCCCTCACGGCGCTGCACTCTATCTCCACCCCCAGCATGTCGGACTGGAATTGCATCAAGAGGGAATTCTGCGACCCTCCGCCGTCCACCCTGAGACTCGATATGTGAATGCCGGTATCGGCGAACATCGCGTCGATGACGTCCTTCGTCTGATAGGCGGTGGACTCCAGTGCGGCCCTGGCGAGATGGCTCTTGCTCGTCCCCCGTGTGATGCCGACGATGGCGCCCCTGGCGTACATGTCCCAGTGGGGAGCGCCCAGGCCGGTAAAAGCCGGCACGAGATACACGCCCCCATTATCGTCGGCCTGCAAGGCAAGCTCTTCAACATCGGACAGGCTGTCGAAGAGCTCCAGCCCGTCACGAAGCCACTGGACGGTCGCACCCGTCGAAAAGATGCTGCCCTCCAGCGCGTATGATACTTCATCTCCCAGTTTCCAGGCTATGGTGGTTACCAGGCCATGTTTCGACGGCACCAGGCTGTCTCCGGTATTCATGAGCACAAAGGAGCCGGTGCCGTACGTGTTCTTGACCATGCCCCTGTTAAAGCACGCCTGTCCGAACAGCGCGGCGTGCTGGTCGCCGGCCACCCCCGCAATCGGTATGCTCTGCCCCCGGAAGAGACTGCCCGAAGCGTATCCACAGATTCCACTCGAAGATACGACCTGCGGCATCATTGCCATCGGGATGTCGAGGTCGTCCAGCAGCTCCGCGTCCCATTCCATGGAGTTGATGTTGTAGAGCATCGTCCGCGACGCGTTGGTCACATCGGTCACGTGTGTAGTTCCGTTGGTGAGGTTCCATATGAGCCAGCTGTCGACGGTCCCAAAGGCCAGCTCTCCGGCCTCGGCCCGTCTCTGTCCGCTGGGGATATTGTCGAGTATCCAGCGAATCTTGGTGGAGGAGAAGTAGGCGTCGATGGGCAGGCCGGTCTTGGCCCTCACGGTCTCTTCCAGGCCCTGGGCCTTTAGCGCCTCGCAAAGTGGCGCGGTGCGCCTGCACTGCCATACGACGGCGTTGGCCACGGGCCTTCCCGTGGACCTGTCCCAGACCAGGGTCGTCTCCCGCTGGTTTGTGATGCCGATCGCCCTAATCTGTCGGGGGCTGATCTCGGTCTCTTCGAGGACCTCCTCGACTACCTCCATGCTCGAGCCGAACAGCTCCTCGGGACTGTGCTCGACCCAACCGGACTGGGGGAACATCTGCCGGATTTCCGTGCTGGTCTGCCATACGACCTTGCCTGATCCGTCCACGACTATCGCGGTGGTGCCCGTCGTACCCTGATCGACAGCCAAGACGTACCCTGATCTCGCCATCGTCGGTCTCCCGCCGTCGCTTAGCCACCGCCGGGTGGTTGTGCCAAGGGTTGCCTTGCAGCATAATGTTATTGCCACGCGACGCCTCACGCAAGGGGCTGGATGACGAGCCACGGAACGGACGGTACAGGCGCAGATTGCCGCGGCATTCCATAGACCAATTGACGTTCGGGGAGACCGACATGGCTGAAAGACGCATAAAGATTACGGCCGGAGATTTATCTGTGTTCGCGGAGCTGAACGATACCCCTACGGCCATTTTAGTTTGGGACTCATTGCCGATCGAGGCGTCGGGCAGCACATGGGGCGACGAGATATACTTCAAGACTCCCATTTCGGCGGAAGAGGAGAACGCGCGCGAGGTTGTGGATATGGGCGACGTGGCCTACTGGCCTCCGGGCAAAGCGCTGTGCCTGTTCTTCGGGCCGACGCCTGCGAGCCAGGGAGACGAGATTCGACCGGCCAGCGCGGTAAACGTTCTCGGCAGGATAGAGGGAGACGCCACCGTGTTGAAGCAGGTGCGCTCCGGGTCCAAGGTCCGTGTCGAGAGAGCGTAAGACGAGCGCCGCCGAACCCCGGGGGAGGCTATGGGTTTTTCCGACGAGCTGAGAAAGAAGGGCGCACCCACATGGGACCTGGAAAAGCAGCACCCGTTCGTAACGGGCATCGGCGACGGCTCATTGCCTCTGGACAATTTTCGCTACTATATGCGCCAGGACTACATCTTTCTCATCGACTTCTGCAGGGCGATCTCTCTGGCGGTCGCCAAGGCCCAGACCGTCGAGGACATGGGCTGGTTCGCGAAGCTGCTGCACGAGACCCTTAATACGGAGATGGCGCTGCACATAGGCTTCTGCGGCGATCTCGGAATCACCCAGCAGGAACTCTTATCCACGGAGCCATCGCCCACGACGCTGGCTTATACGCGACACCTCGTGCAGACGGCCTACACGGGTGGAATAGGGGAGTTGGCGGCGGCGATATTGCCCTGCTCGTGGGGTTACTGCGAGATCGGACAGATGCTGAACGACGGGGGAGCGCCCGCTAGTCAGCCGCTGTACGGGCGTTGGATCGAGATGTACAGCTCTCCGGAATTCGCCGAGCTCGCGGATTGGCTTCGGTCCTTTATCGACCGGACCTCGGAAGTGAGCGGGGACCAGGAACGAGGTCGGATGGAGAAGGCGTTCCTGTTAAGCAGCCAGTACGAGTACATGTTCTGGGACGCCGCGTACCGGATGGAAGAGTGGCCCGTTTGAGGCCTCCTGTCCGTTCATAGGCAGCGTGTGTATGTCGGCTTAACGGGGACCTCATCAACCGGAATTTTGCAGAGAGGTAGAGAGCTCAAACAGCATCGTGGGTTCCAAAAAAAACCGGCCATTCGTGTAACCGAGGGCCGTCTCCGTTGCTGCCTGTGCTATCTGATGCCTACTTGGCTGCCAAAGCGGCTATACTCTCCATATCGCCATTCCGGATATTGAACGAATAGACGCAGTGTGTGGCGCCGCTTGTAATGCACTCCGACCGTTTTACGCTCTCGGTGATGAATGAGGACACAACGTTGGAGTCGAAGCTGCAGACCGCATTGTTCTGGAGCGCCGCAAAACGATATGGGCAGTTCATGAGCTTCAGCCTCATTTCGCTGCCTGCCAGCTCAATCTCGGGGAAGAAGTCTCTCTCTTCGAGAACATTGACCAAGACCTCGACTCGTTCACTGAGCCTCTTGCCCGTTAATTCTCTCTCATGTTGCGAGTACACCTCGCGAGAAAGAGTCTCGAAAACAAGCTCCAAGACCTGTTCGCCATCGCGGCCGTTTATGTCCTCCGTGCTGAGCCGAGCCAACCCTTCCACCGTAGAAGCCAAGAGCCTGTCGTAGTTCTTGGGAAGAGACTCCTGCCCTTCCTCGGTGAGGTAGAAGGAATACTCGGGGCGGCCTGTCTTTTTTCGCACCTCACGGAAGTCTACAAGTCTGTCGCGTTGAAGGATGTCTAGATGTCGGCGAATCGTAGCGGGCGCGAGTCCTATGTTGGTCGCCAGCGCCTCGACCGTCTGACTGCCATTACTCTGCAGAAGCCGCAGGATTCTAGAACGGGTACTTTCCATGCCTAATTCCAGCGCTATAGAACTTATGTATAGTATAAAATGTGACAATCATGCTGTCAAATATATTGACGTATATAGGCATTATTACTCATTTGACAATTTAAAGTATGCAAGATACCCAAACTCGGCCATTAAACGAAGCGACCTCTGCAATGTGCAAGCCGAAAGGCGCGCAGGCGGTATGGCGTTAGAGGCCCTACCTGAACAGGTCTCTGGACCTCTCGCGAAGCATCGGCGCGATAGAAGCGTTGTCGACAGCCGAGTAGGCGTAGCCCCTCACAATTGCCACGGGCACGTTTATGACCTTTGCCATGACCAGCTCTGCCGCTCCGGCAAGCTCGTCGGCCACCGCGATGTTGGTCACTCTCAGTAGCTTGCCGCTGGCGTCTATCTCGCCGCGGTAGTCCTTAAGGGGGTCCATGCCTGAGACGCCGATCGCGAAGTTGCCGTGGCCCTCTCTCCACGCCCTGCCAAAGGTGTCGGAAATGATGACCGGTACGTCTGGACTATCAATGAGTTCGCGAATTCGAATACGTATCCCCTCCGCCGAGGCATCCGGGTCCTCGGGCAAGAGACACACGTAGTCTTCGCCGAATACGTTGGAGGAGTCTATGCCGGAGTTTGCGCACACGAAGCCGTGCTTCGTCTCCGTAATCATGATGCCTCGCTCGGCATCCATTCGAACGACTGACCGGCTCTCCCGCAGCACGAGCTCCACAAGCCTGGCATCCCTCCCGCTGTGACTCGCGAACTCGGCGGCGAAGGCCGACGGCTCGATCTTCCTGAGGTCAACCAGCCTGCCCTCCGCCTTGGAGACGATCTTCTGGGTAACGACCAGGATATCGCCACTCGCCAAAGGAGTGTCCTGTCCCTGGGCGAACCGGACTATCATCGAGCCAAGGTCGTCGCCCTCCTTTATTTCAGGGAGACCGGTTATTCCGATAATACTGATCTGCGGTACGTCGTTCATTTTCCCCAGGAAGCAGTCAATGAAGGGTATCTTGGCTTTATAGCATAGGCCCTATGGAGTGTCAACGCGAATAACTCAGCGTCCCTACAGACCCCTCGTCATTCCGGCGAAGGCCGGAATCTCGAGCGATTATGATTGTGAAATGTAATTCGACTTGTCGGGACCTGCATGAGGAGGTCGTCTAGCTGGATTCCGGCTTTCGCCGGAATGACGGGCCCTCTGATACGCGCATCCCTTGTCCCAAGGGCATATATCGAGGCACATCAACCAATCGCACCTCTCGGCAAATACCGGAACGACGGGCCCTCTGATACCTGCATCCCTTGTCCCAAGGGCATATATCGAGGCACATCAACCAATCGCACCTCTCGGCAAATACCGGAATCCACAGGGTTTATGAGGTCACCTTAATGACGAAAATACCCCCAGACCCCCGTCATTCCTGCGAAAGCCGGAATCCAGAATGGCCTTGACGAGAAATGAAGTCACCCTGCTTCTACATCCTTTCCAGCAAGCGCAACGGCACGCTGTACGTCGGCGTTACCTCGAATCTAGTGCTGCGGATATGGCAGCTAAAAACGACCTCGT
>JADFKI010000102.1 GCA_022565015.1 Chloroflexota bacterium | reverse complement strand
TGTTCTTGAGAACAGGCTTGCCCTCATCGTAGCTGAAAGTGACGTTTTCAAATTTGACATAGCCCTTGGCCCGTGGCATTTCAATGGCGTCTTCCGACTCTTCGACATCTGACTTCAAGTCGAGTATCTCGAATAGCCTCTGGCCGGCCGAAGCAGCCCTGGCGTAGGCATTCACGATCATGCCGGTCATGCGCACCGGCATGGCCAGAATCTGCATGTAAAACACGAATGCCGCGAGCTGTCCAATCGTCATGTCCCCGCTTATGACGCGAGAGCCCCCGAACCACAGGATCAGGGCGAGCGCGATCTGGAACGAAAACAGCGTGAAGGCCGAGTTCGAAACTCGCAGGCGCTCCGCCACAATGACTGCGGAGGACACGTCCCTGCTCTTGTCGTTGTATTTCTTCTGCTCGAAGTCTTCCGAGGCGAAGGCCTTAACGACCCTCATCCCGGTAAGGTTCTCTTGCAGGACCGTGTTCAGCTCCGCCATCATGTCCTGAATCTGCAGCCACGCCCGCCTCATGCGAAGCCTCGCGAAGCCCGATTGAATGGCCACGAAGGGCATGAAGCTGATGCCCACGAGACCGAGCCTCCAGTCCAGACGCAACAGTATGATCGCGACGATAACAAACAGCAGGGCGAAGTAAGGCGTCCTGACGATGCCCATGTTCACGAACATTCGTATGTTTTCCACGTCCGTGATCGCTCTGGACATGAGGTTACCCGTGTGGTTGCGGTCGTGGAATCCGAAGCTCAGGCGCTGTACGTGGTCGTAGAAGCGATTGCGGAGCTCGTAGGAAACAAACTGCGATACGGCCTCGCCGAGGTAGGTCTGGAAGAAAGATAGCGTTCCCCGGATGATGCTCAGCACCAGAATTATGCCCACGATGGTGAGCATCGGGGTGAAGGAAACGGTCCCTCCTTCGAGCATATCCTTTATTTTATCGATCGCCTCACCGAAGTATTTCGGTAAGAACAGGTAAGCTGTCGTGGCCCCTATCATCGACACATAAGCCCCGGCCATGCGCCATTTGCAGTGGAAGGCCATTTTTATTATGCGAAGGATTATCCACATATTTTCAGTTAGCCGGCCTCCAAATGCGATACCTCTTGGGTTATGGGAGTGTCATCACAGGACCACACATGCTCCACAATTTCCCATTCTACCACTGTTCATAGGCATTGTGGCAAGTATATGGACGTGGATTTCTGAATCTGTTATTCATGCTTTGCCAAACGCATTAACTCATAGCGTAAACAAGTTGAACAGGCGCTTAATCTCAATTGGGGTCCAGTCTGCAACAAAGAGGGCCGCCGACCCGTGGCGGCGATGCGATCGATGCGGGCTAACGTACGTACCGACCGGGAGGGACCACCTGCACGAATGGACTTATGCTCACCCGACCTCCATCCAACGCGTCCAGCAGGACCCGGTAACGCAGGTCGGACTGCCGAAACATTAGCCTGATTCTACGTTGCTGTGGTCCGGGAGCGTCATGCAACAAGCGAAGCATCTCGACGCGCATTATTGTACCGTCTTGTTCGAGGGAGCTCTTCAGCGTCGATGCCGTCAGGGGCGGTCGACTGGATAACCTAACAGCCGGCATCTCCAAGGGATCGCCGAAAATCAGTACGCCGACATATCCAGCGGATGCGTTGAGATGCTCATTGAGCCTGAGCATCGTATCTTCGGCCTCGTGAAGCTTTCCTCTGGCGATAAGCCGCCGAATCTCTTCGCCGCGTTCAGAGGCTAGCGATGCGTGGGCCTCAGCCCGGCCCATCTCTGACCTCGGCATTCCCAGCAGCGCTTTTTCCTTAATTGACTTAAGCCAGTAGAGAGGATCGCCGGGAACGCTGTCGGAGGACGCAGCCGTCACGCTCCCAACTGCGCCAAATGTGATTACGATCGCAACAATTCCAAGCAGGACGGGCCTCGGCACCGGGCGAAAATGGACGTTTCGCAGCCGCCAACGAGAGCTTGGCCTCTGGCTGGACAGCGCCCTGTTCAACTTTGCGAGTCCTCTCGCCTTTGCCGCGGGAGAGAAGGTGAGGGAGGAGTTAGCCCGCATCGTCGAGCGAGCAGCTTCAAGCAGGCGGACAAGCTCGTCGGCGTACTCGGGATACCCGGCGATGCACCTGTTGATATCTTCGCCCTCGGCCATTCGGTCGAGACAATCGTTCAGGGCGTCTTCAAACGTTACCTTCATCTATTGCCCTTCGTTGACACCTGAAATCGACAGCGGCGAATGTGAGTAGCCGTGGCCGGCGAAACTTAGCCTTCGAGCTGGTGCAGCAATACCGGCAGCGAGTCCTCCGCGGCCAGCGTCATGCGAAGCTTCTTTAGTCCCGCATGCTGCAGCGCCTTGATCGCGTTGTCCTTCTTGCCGATGGCCCTGGCGGTCTCCGCGACCGACAGTCCTCCGGCGAACCTCATGGAGATGACCTCCCGCTGCAGCTCCGTAAGGCCCTCCATCGCTCGGCGTATCTCGTCCATCGCGAGCTCAAGGTCTATTCGCCTGTCGACATCTACTTGATCGGACTGGAGATTATCGGCGGAGCCTTCGAGAGGGACCAGGGCCTTTTTGCCCTTCTTCCGGAAGTAGTCCACGATGAGGTTGTGGGCAATCCTGAAGAGCCAGGACGAGAACGGATGACCCTGCCATTTGAAACGATGAATGGACTCGATCATCCGAACGAAGACCTCGCCGGTTATGTCTTCGGCTTCGGTGGGACTCCCCGTCTTAAAGGAGACGTACCGAAATATCTGATCAAAAAACCTCTCGTATAGCAGGGCAAAGGACGACTGATCGCCCTCCTGCGCCTTCATTACAAGATCTGAGACTTCATTTTGGGGCCCTATTTTGGCCAACATCACGAGTTCCTTGCGCTACGGCTCCGGCCACAGATGATGAAACATCCGCCCATTATCAACATATAACGGCCGAGCCCGCCTATGAGTTAGGATAACACTCCCCCGACTCCTATGTATTACGGACGTCAAAACCTTAGATTACGTTCCATGCAGTAAGGATTCGAGAAAGCACACGGTCCCGACGCGTTGGCCCTATGCTAATATGTCAATGTTTCGGGGTACTTTAATGAGCGCCGTAGAAAAACAGTCCGACGTCAGGCTCATGCCTTATTCACTTCGTCCCCTGAAGGGCCAGGACGTTCCTCAGGCCACGGAGATAGAACGCGACGCCTTTCCCACACTTTTCCCCCCGACTTCCTTTCAGAGAGAGCTGAAGCACCGAATTGCGAAGTACCTCGTAGCATGGCGCAGCGAAGACCCGGAGCCAGACCCAACAGACTCGACCGAAAATCTCCGGGGGGACGCGCCTCTCTCCGTCGGCAGGCTTCTGGAGGGCGCTAGAAATCTCTGGTCCAAGCGGAGGTCGTCCTGGGAGCCCGGGCAGCATTACATCGTCGGATTCGTCGGCACCTGGTACCTGACCGACGAGGCCCACATCGTCTCGGTCGGCGTCCGTTCCGAGCTGAGGGGCTTTGGAATCGGCGAGCTGCTGCTGATTGGCGCTGCCGAGCAGGCCATGGAGCGAGGCGCCGACGTATTGACGCTGGAGGTCAGGGTATCCAACCAGCTCGCCCAGAACCTGTACAAGAAGTACGGCTTCACCATAAAGGGCCTCAGGAAGGCCTACTATACCGACAATCGTGAAGACGCATATATCATGACTACCGGCTCCATCCGCGACCCTTCGTACGGGAAGGCATTCGCGGAGCTCGTCGAGCTGCATGGCGCCCGCTGGGGCCGTTCGGAGCGAGTTCTCTTTTAGTTACGCAGCTCATGGAGCCAGCGCCCATACTGATCGGGGCTGAGTTTTCGCATCCGTCCGCTGCTACCGACATCTAACCTTTCATTAGACGGTATTCTTTTATCAGGTGTGGCGCGAATGGGAAACTTTGCGAAGGTGGCCATTTTCCTGGCCGTTGGCCTCATGTTGGTGACGATCTTCATGCCTAGCTTCAGGCAGCTCATCACCAGGACGTTCAGCAATTCCGAGACGATCACGTTCCCGGGCAATGGGGCCTCAGCTACGGGCGCGTCGGCCGTGCAAGAGTTCAAGATCATTACTCTCCTTGGCTATGACGCCATACCGGCTATTCTGGACCCAGAATTCGTGGATGCCGACATCGCGGATATCTGGATGAAACCCGACGAGCAGGTCATGGGCGTGTCCATCAACGGCGACAATCGGGCCTATTCGATACCCATGCTAAGCAGGCACGAAATCGTAAACGACGTAGTCGGAGGCGAGCCGATCGCCGTAACCTGGTGACCTCTTTGCTTCTCCGCCATCGTGTATGGCCGACGGATCAACGATGAGGTGCACACCTTTGGCGTCTCGGGCAAGCTCATCATGAACGCCCTCGTCATGTACGACCACCAGACGGATACCCTCTGGAGTCAGTTCCTGCGCAAGGGTGTAAAAGGCCCACTCGCGGGCACGGAGCTGGAGGTGATCCCGGTCACGCAGACGACCTGGGCGGCGTGGCGCGAGCTTCATCCCGATACCAGGGTGCTCAACAAGAATGGCCGCTATCAGGGCGACTCCTATTCCTCATACTACCGCGATGGCCGGGCCGGGATTATTGGCGAGAGCAACGGCGATGACAGGCTGAAGACGAAGGATCTAGTCGTAGGCGTAGACTTCGATGGCAAGACGAAGGCCTATCCGCTAAAAGAGCTGGCCGGCCGGGTGGTCGTAAACGATAGCTTCGCCGGGGAGCACGTCGCCATCTTCTTCGACGACGCGACCGAGACGGCCCTGGTCTACGACCGCAGCGTAAACGGCAGGCCCCTGACCCTACGGGTCGACGGCGCGCCCGCCGGTATCGCGACAATCCTGATCGACGAGGAGACGGGATCCAGGTGGATGGCTTTCACCGGAAGGGCGATTGACGGCGAACTCAAGGGGGAGACCATGAAGCGCGCGCTGTCGCATCTATCATTCTGGTTCGCCTGGACCGACTGGAATCCCGATACTGAGCTTTTCACGGGCTGAATGGCGTAGGCCGCCCGGTGTCCACGGAGTTTCTTAGAGGAACGTCCGCGAGACCGCGACGAGGACGATGATTATGATTATCGCGGCAACGGCCAGCCAGGGCAGCCTCGAAGCGGGAACGGCCCGGCGCCCGCGGGCAAATCTTCTCCTGCGCCTGCGATTGCTACTCAACCGCCGCCTGTGTGCTCGATAAACCCTTGGAGTTCAGGTCCCAATGCCACTGGATGTCGTTGCCAACGAACTTGAAGGCGTCCCGCCAGTCCCCCTTGCCTCGAAGGGTGCGGATCACGTATTCGACCGTGTCCTCGGCGCACTCTGAGCAGAAGCCGTACTGGGCGATGAGCCGGTCGTATATGCCGCGCCGTTGCCGACGCCACTCCTCCTGCCTTTCCACCGGCTTCGGCGGCTCAAGGACGGACTTGAGCGTCTTCTTGTCGGGTAGAAGGCGCTTCTCTATTGCGGCGCGCAAACGGTGCTCCGCCGTGTAGTCGTACGCGATTCCTCGGTTCTCGTAGTCCGGAAAGAGTTTCGATACTTCCAGTCGAAACTTCTTTCGGCCCTTCTCGCTGATGCCCGCGTGCCGCTCCATCTCCTTGAGCCTGCGTTCGAGCTCGCCGCTTGCGCCTTCCGTCGAATCGCATTCCTGCCAGGCAGCGACGTCCGAAAGATAGTCGATCAGCATTGACTCCGCAGCGCTCTCGAAATTCTCATCGATGGCCTTCTGCACCGCTTCAAGGGCCTGCCGGCCATATTCGTTGACGGCCATAGTGATAAATTCGAGATAGCGGGCCGTCTCGTCTTCACTCAAGCCTACGCTTTCGCCGCGGCCCTGCCAGAGGCTATCGATGGCGTTGAGCGCGGATAAGCAGCAGATGTCCTGCAACGACGATCTTGCGCTCAGTCGATTCATTACGGAACGGGGGGATATGCCATGCATGCCTTCGTTGGGGTGGAGCTTCTTCTCCATCTCAACGTCCGCATGCGAGAAGTTGTCGACCTTCAGCCCGTCGTAGGCCCGGAGCTTATCAATGAGGCTCACGCCCTGCTTGCTTGGAGGCTCCATCCGCGACAGAACGGCAAACGTGCTGATGGCCGGAAGAGTCAACGGCGGCATATGGATCGTTTCCATGCCGCCGGACGTGAGCATGTTCTGGTATATCTTGACCTCCTCGCTGACCCGGAGATTGTAAGGGACGTATATGCGAACGATACGATCGCGAAGGGCTTCCGTGGACTCGTCGCACATGAACGCCTTAAAGTCTCCCTCGTTGGAGTGGGCTATCAGCACCTCGTCCGCATAGACGGAGCCGAATCGGTCCATCTTGATGAGCTGCTCCTGGGCGAGCCCCAGAAGCGTCGTCAGCAGATGACCGTCCGCCTTGAATATATCGCCAAACTCCATGAGGCCCCGGTTGGCAACGTTGAGCTCTCCGTCCAGACGAAAGGCCTTGCCGGCCACTTCGAGCCGGTCGCCTTGAAGCTGTGCCGTGTCCACGCTCCCCACTAGCAGCGAGGCGTCAGTGGGACTGGAAGTCGCTACGTAATGCCCTATGCCGATGGCCTCCTGCTCTGAAAAGACGACTCTGCTTACGGGCACCTGGGAGATCTTGCCGCCGTATTGCGTCCGGACCACGAACCTACAGCGAGGACAGAGGTCGCCCTCTATGTACAGCCCGTGCTCGTCCTGGAGCTTCTTCCGCATCGCATGGGGAATGAGGTGCAGAGGGTCCTCCTGCATTGGACAGCCCTTGATACCGTAAACTGCTCCGCTGTCGGTGCGAGTGAACCGTTCGAGAGCGTATTTCAGGAGAGCCACGATCGTCGACTTGCCGCTTGCAGGGGGCCCCAGCAGGAGGAGTATCCGTTTTCGGGTCTCGAGACGACGCCCCGCCGATGCAAAATATTCGACGATCCGCTCAATCGTGTCGTCGCGTCCAAAGAGCCGGGTTTCAAACAACCTGTAAATCGGCGAGCCGGACAAGGACTTTTCGAGCACGCCCTCGTTCATTATCGCGTCGTAGACTCTTCTGTGGGCCAGTCGTGAGGTAGTGGGGTTCTCGATCATCAAGTCAAGGTAATCGGCGAAGGTCCCTTCCCAGTAGAACTTTTCGAACTCTCGCTCAGCCTCTTCCAGGAGGTCACTTGCTCTTACTTCACCGGTTATCATGGCAGTCTCCCAACAACGAGCCAGCCTGTCGCGTTACATGTGAGGAAATCACCCCCGGCAAGGGGCACGACGGGCCTCTTCTATATAACATCGCCTGTTGAAGGTCTTTCCAAACAGGTTGAAGCGAGGGAATCAGCTGAAGGCAATGATCGTCGTGTACATAGCAAGCCCGATGGCAGCAACGATTATCGAAAGAGACAACATCGCCCATCCCGTAGCACCTCTCATGGCATTAACGGGTACGGCCATCAACGCTATGAGAAGCACTGCGACCAGCACCAGCGCCACGGCCACGATGGTGAACTCCAACATGACCGATGTATAAGTGTCAATCATGATCGCAATGTAATAGATGAACGCTGCTCCGCTGGCGGCAACCAATCCTACGCTGTAAAAGCCGATGGCCCGTTCGTCAAGGTCCCAGACGACTTGCGCAGCCACGGCTGCCGCGTAGATGGCCCACATGACGATAAGGGACTTCATGACAGTGACTTCGGCTAGCCGCTGAATGGGATTGGTCCCCTGCGTTCCGAGGAGCTGCGGCTCGAACGTGAGCGAAAGCAGGAGCCCCGCCGCGAGCGCCGCCATAAGCGCGCCAACGGCGCGGTCCTCCGAGAAGATGCCCAGGAGGCGCAACGAATGCATAAATATCGCGCCGCCCATCAGGGTTATTGCAATGCCTTCCATGGGGTCCTCCAGTAATTTTTAGGACAATCATGCCAGAACGTTATTGGGTTTCTAAGATATATCGAAGGCGCTTGAGGCCCGTTACGCGAGACCGCCATTCCCTGTCTGAGGTAGGACTGCCGCACTCGACGAAAGCGCTAGAGCTGCTCCAGCCGCTCAACCACCTCGTCGGGCAGTGAAATCCCCGCGGCCTCGGAGTTCTTTGCCACCTGCCCAGGCCTGCTCGCCCCCACGATAACGGAGGTTATGGCCTGCCTGCTCAGCGTCCAGGCGATAACCAGTTGCGTAGTCTCACACCCCAGTTCGCCCGCAATGGAATTCAAAACTTCCACTCGTTTGAAATTCTCGTCGGTCCAGTAGGTGTTCTTGGCACGCTCGGCGTGTCGCGACGCCATGTGGCTGTCTCGAGGCGGGCCCGCGGCCCTATCGTACGCCCCGGTCAAAAGGCCTCCCATGAGCACCTGGAAAGGGATCACGGCCACGCCCTGGTCTTCGCACAGGGGCAGCAGCTCGGACTCTATATCGCGCTTTCCGAAGTTGTATTCGGGCTGCACGGACTCGAACCGCTCCATGCCCAGCTTGTCGCTGCACCACAGAGCCTTGCAGAGCTGCCACGCCGCGAAGTTCGAGCATCCCAGGTAACGGATCTTGCCCTGCCCGACCAGATTATCGAGGGTGCGTATAGTCTCCTCGATAGGTGTGCCGGGGTCCCAGTAGTGCACCTGATAGAGGTCAATGTAGTCGGTGTCCAGCCTGCGGAGACTGGCTTCCACAGCCTCGATAAGATGCTTTCGGGACAGACCGACGTCGTTTACCCCCGCGCCGGTCGCGACGAAGCCCTTTGAGGCCAGCACGAATTCGTGACGCCGACCCTTCAGGGCCTTGCCCAGGACCTCTTCCGAGCGACCGTCGTTATAGGCGTCGGCGGTATCGATGAAATTGACGCCCGATTCCCGCGCTGAGTCAACGACCGAGAATGCGCGTTCGTCGTCAACGTAGTCCGCCCCAAACATGTTGGTCCCGAGGCAGATTCGAGAGACCTTGAGTCCTGTGCGGCCCAGTCTCGTATACTCCATCGATCGTGATTCTTTAGGATACTGCGGGAATTCAGCGAGGCCCAGCCCATCTACTGCGGCCGGGACCCTGTGCGTGTCACCCCTTGCCTCCGGCACGAGAAAAGCAGGCCGGAGTCCCGCAGTGCTAGGAGGCCTTTCCTATGCGAAATACCGTTGCGGAGCATACGGAACACTTTCCGCGAGTCGCCGGTCGGCCGTTCTTGAGCTCCACCTGTTCCGGGTCTTGTATTTCACGATGAGCTCGGCATTTCAGGCAATACGCTTCCATCAACAACCTCCAGCAAATGTAGTGTTTAGATTTGTAACTTTTACTGCTTTATCTTGCGATCACGAGGCCCACCTTGACCAGAAAACCGTTTCGTTATTTGCAAGAATTCAGGAAACCGGTCCCGACTGAGTGAGCAGGAACCACGATCTTCAGTCGGATGTCGGTCAAGGGGAAATATGCTCACCGCCATTATAAGTTGGGCGTTTCTTTTGGACAATACATTTGAATACGTCTTAGAAACGAACTGGAAGATTCCATTAATCGGACCAAAAGCAAGGGGCGAGTGTGCGCTCGCCCCTTAATCACGTCCGACTCGGTCTTCCCGAGCCTACGGTATGTTTTCGATCTCCACCGTGGCCGGTGTGTTGGTACCGAAAACGAGGTCCTTTGCTCGGTCGTCTGCGCCCACGCAGACGATCCAAAAACGGTCGGGCGATTCGTGCACGGGCAGCAACACCTTCTCCTGTTCCATAGGGGAGAGGTCGTATAGCCACTTCCAGGCGAACCTGACCTTGTCCGGCACGTTGAAGCTGTTGACTAGCTCCCGCGCCGGCTTCTTCGTGTGTTGATGAAGGAAGCTCTTTGCCGCCCGCTTGCTGTAGCCTTCGTTGGCTATGGGCCTTGCATGAGCGGGAGCTATGAGAAGAAGCTTGCCGCCGCGAGGACGGTCGTCGTACTCGCCCGCCAGGCCCGCGATGTACTCGCCGCCTCCGGCCGTGCAGCTATAGGCCAGGGTCCTGAGCAGGCCGTCGGCCGTGCTGTTGCCCTGGTCTCCCACGTCCTTCTCGGAGCCGGTGCTGAACACGGTGATGGTGCTGGCGTTTCTGCTGAAACCCTGCTCCACGCTCAGCGGCTCCCACGGGCTATCGGCCTCGTTCTCCGCCAGGAGCATCGGGAACTTTCGCGTGGTGCCTATGGTGTCCATATCCAGGTGGCCAGGGTACCAGTGGCCGACGTTTTTCATCGTCAACAGCAGGCCGCGACCTATCACGATGTTCACCCTGGACTGCCTGCCCGGGCCAAGGGTCGCCCGCCCGGAGTTGATGCCCAGCTCCTTGGCGATGGGGCCGTTTACCACCCAGATAGGTCCGTTGGCGCTCGTGGAAATCAAGAAGCCACGCGCGTCCTGCGGATCGAGCGTCGCCAGCGCCTTGCAACCCGCTATGACGAGCGGCAGATGCTCGGGTTTACATCCCGCCATCACCGCGTTCACAGCGATCTTCTCGACGGTGGCGTAGCCCGTGCCGGGCGGCAGCAGGCAGACGACCTCGTCGGGGCTCAGAGTCGTGCCCTTCAGCATCGCCTCGACCCGCTCTTCCGTGGGTGGAATCAGGGGGAAGCCGTCTCCCCAGTCGCGGTCGAGAAACTCCTCATTGAACCTGTCCAGTGCCCCAAACTGGTCCTGACCGCCGAAGGTCTCGAGACCGTTCGAGTCGCCTTCCAGCACGGCGGACTCCATTTCGTAGCCGTCCTGAGGCGTGGTCAGAAGCCTGATCAGCTCGTCGATGGCAGGGTCGGTCTGGGCGATGGTCTCCTCGACGGTGATGTTGTTGTATACCTTGGGCACCACCGCGAACTTGATATCGCCCATGCCGAAGGCCTTGGCGCTGGCGCGCGCGTCGTCCTGAAAACCCTCGGAGAGGATAGTCGCCGTGGGGATGCCCGCCTTCTCCAGAAGGACCATGTCGTGGATCATCCACGACGTGCAGGACCCTCAATCGGCGGTGCAGCCAATGGCTACGTCTATCTCCTCCTTGGCCTGGTCCATCAGGAAGGTAGGGGTCGGTAATGCCCCGCTGTAGAACTTTATGGTGGCGCTGGGGACCATGTTCTGGAGGCTCTCCCCGGCTCTCTTCAAGGCGACATCGCCGTTGTCCTTGCCGTTCCA
>JADFKI010000345.1 GCA_022565015.1 Chloroflexota bacterium | reverse complement strand
TTGGTCGAAGTCGCTTCCATTCTAACCGCTTCCACACGTTGGCGCCGCGTTACCAACTTCTGAGACAGGCTCCCCCCTTAGTCTCCACCACTAAACAGCATGCGGATGGCGAAGTTTCACTAGTGGGTCGCTGAGTAATTGGTCGGGGTGCCCGGACTACAACCGGGGACCACCACGCCAGAGAACGGGCCTCGCCTCCGACCTGATGATGATGACATCAGTGTGCTGAATGACGCACCCCACCAACCGGGACACCTCATTCAGATAAGTGATCTGTCGCGCTGATACTGGATCGACTTACGGAGGCAGGCTTCGGCACTTTGGTTAGCCTTGTGATGGCCTAAATGCAACTGCATGCGTTCAAAAAGGAGACTTTTACATGCTTGACGATTCTGACCTTACGAAGTGTTTTACGGCCCCTGAGCTACCATCCAACTCATCCCTATCATTTCGGGTGTTGCTCTACTCTCGTGTCAGCTCCACGTATCAAGTGCGACACGGTCAAAGCATTGAGGCTCAGCCTGAAGCGCTGAGGGGATTCGCCAGAGCTCAAGGCTGGACCATTGTCGACGAAATATCGGACCGCGGTAGAACTGGAAGAACGGCGGATAGAGAGGGTTTCAGGAGCCTACAGTCCTCACTGAAACGGCACCAACCCGATGCAGTGTTGGTCACCAGGCTGTCTCGATTCATGCGAAACGCTCGGCTGACCCTTAACGCCGTGCACGAGCTGAGAGAGATGGGAGTTGCCCTCATTTGTAAGGACGAACCGATCGACACTCGTCAGAGGGGTTTGTCCGATCTCTTTCTAGCCATACTGGCGACTATGGCAGAGTGGGAGTCCGACAAGCTCTCAGAGTACGCCAAAGAAACCCGCAAGCGATTGATCGACAAAGGTCGGTTACCGTCGGGAAGGCCTCCTTACGGATACGTCTACGACAAGGAAGCCGGTGTACTGGTTATCGACGAGGAGAAGGCCGATGTCGTCCGGTTGATATTCTCCCTATACACAGATCGTCGGCTGGGGATGCAGACCATAAGAAGAGAGCTTGCGGCTCGGGCCATCCCGTCTCCGAGCGGAAACAAAATCTGGAACAGCAACACGATCGCCAAGCTCATTTCCGATCCTACTTATGTAGGACGCCATCGATTAGGGGTCAAAGCTAATGCCATTATCGAGGACGAGGTGTTCGAAAGAGCACAGAAGCTTCGCAAGTCAAACAAGCATCTTCACCCACCTAGGAAAGATCCATGGCCCCTTCAGGGAAGATTCAAGTGTTCAGTATGCGGTTCATCTCTTCAATGTGAATATTCCAGGGGCCACAGATACTATCGATGTCCGGGCAGGACCGTCAGCAGCAAGTATTACTTGGAGACAGGCAAAAGGTGTACGGTGACCGGATTGAGGG
The DNA here is from genome assembly GCA_022565015.1 of Chloroflexota bacterium. Classification (GTDB taxonomy): domain Bacteria; phylum Chloroflexota; class Dehalococcoidia; order Lucifugimonadales; family JADFKI01; genus JADFKI01. Next base: position 1,516 of record JADFKI010000345.1, on the reverse strand, counting down.
CCAACGAGGTGGAAGAGGAGCTACTTGCTGTCATCTGCGATGCAATGTTGAAGCCTGACAACTTTGCGGCTGCCCTGGAGAAGGCCATCAATGAGATGCGCTCCAATATCTCCGACCTTGAGCGCGACACCGCACCCTTAGAGCAGGCCCTCTCGGATGTGAATGAGGAGTTGAGAAGAATCGAACGTTCCTGGATCAGGGGAAGGCTTCCTGAGGATGAGCTACTGGGATTGGAAAAGGATGCCCAAGCCCGACTCGAGCGCCTTCAAGCCCAGTTGGATGCCGTCTGCACCGAAGACCTAGAAGAGCTTGAGAGAACTCGTGGACTTATTCGAGATGCCGAAAGGTCATTGGAAATGGCTGATTCGGCACAGGACGGCTGGTGGAGCCATCCAGAGGCACCCCCACTGTGGTTCACCGATGTGTTGGTTCCGCCGGGTTGGCCATCAGGAGAGTCAGTGCAAGAGGAATTACCTGCAGGATGTGCCTACGACACATTCCCACCAATTGAGCCGGATCACTTCGCCAAGACATTGACCGAGGCGCTCAACAGGCTTCAAGCAGAGGTCTGGGCCGGACCAGGAGAACTGCAGCTAAAGGGAACGGTTGATTTAACAGTACCGTCGTCGGGTGACACATGTATCCCAGGAGTTCTATTGAAAACCAAAGATTCACAGGACTCCCACGCGTTAGATAATCCTTCGACAAGCTCACCACAAACGGATAAATTGCCGCTCGTCCTGAGCTCCGTCGAAGGGCGGTACGCTGAGCAAGTGAGTTTGTCGGATTGGCTCTTAGACCTCCATCTCCAGGATGTACAGGCCGCCCGCCTTTCTCTCGATGGCGTAGATCAGGCCGTTCTCGTCGACGAAGACGTCGTTGATGTTCACGCCGATCTCCTTCGAGACCGGGGCCGGAGGTATGTAGTAGCCCGCCTCCTTCGGATGGAACGGGTCGCTGATGTCGTGCACCCGCACGCCGGCGTTGAAATACGCGCCAATGATGAGCGTGTCGGACCTGAACGAGTTGGGCCCCGGCATGTTCTCGTGCAGGTTATGCGATCCGAAGCGCCCTCCCCTGCCGATGAACTCCTCCGCGTCGGGCATGGGGAACGTGCTGATGATGACGGGGTTGCTCTCCTCGCGGATATCCATGACCCACGTCAGCTTGGGGTGGTCGCGTCCGTCCTCGGTGACTGACTCGTCTGAGACGACGGCCAGCCCCCGGTCGGCCAGCGGCAGCATCGTGTGCGTATAGCCCGGGAACGGCGGGTGGTAGTCCTGGCGGCCGAGCATCTTGGGCTTGGACTTGTCCGAGATGTCCAGGATAATTGCGCCGCCGTCGAGATATGCCAGGTATGCGCGGTCCGGGTTGTCGGGATAAACGTTGATATTGTGAGTGCGGAACCCTGCGTCGATCTTGGTATGCCGCTCGATTGGGCCTCCGGGGTCGCCCTTGCGTGTGCCGGGCAGCCACCATCTGCCGACCTCCCGGGGGTTAGCCGGGTCCTCCAGGT
>JADFKI010000101.1 GCA_022565015.1 Chloroflexota bacterium | reverse complement strand
CACTCTTGCATCCCTGGGCGAGACGGGCCTCGCAACCCAGGACAGGATGGCCGAAAAGCTTGGCCTCGCGTCCATGAGCTTGCCGGCCCGGACCATCGGCGACCACCTGACGGAATACGTGACCCTGCTGGCCCTCCTGGCCGCCACCGGCAGCAAGATCGGCCACGAGATCTACACCCTGATGAAGCAGGAGTTCCGCGAGGTGGAGGAGCCCGTGCCCGAGGGTACCGTGGGAAGCTCCACCATGCCTCAGAAGCGCAATCCAAAGCTTGCACAGGACATTATCGCCGCCGCCGCCCAGCTTCGCGCCCTCGTCCCGCTGGCCCTGGAATCGATGCAGACGGAGCACGAGGCCGACCGAACCACGAGCATCATGATCAACCACGCCGTGGACGAGGCGTGCATACTGATGGGAGACATTCTCCAGAGGCTGGTCGTGGTGTTCTCGGGCATTCGAGTGTTCCCGGAGCGGATGAGGCAGAACCTGGACCTTTCCGGTGGGCTCATCATGGCGGAGGCCGTCATGCTCCACCTGGGCGAAGACATGGGCAGGCAAAAGGCCCACGACGCTGTCTACGACGCAGCCCAGGCATCATTCCTGGAAGGTAGGCCGTTTACCGAGACCCTGGCCGAGATACCCGATGTCAGCAGCCGGCTCAGCGGAGAGCAGATCGCCGACTTGCTCGATCCAACCAGGTACACCGGCCTTTGCAGCCTCTTCGCGGAGCGGGCCGCCGCCAGGGCCCGTGAAGTTTCCGACTCCCTTACAAAGGAGCGCGAATACGTTGCCGACAATTAGAGGGAATATTTTCACCCGGTACTTCATGACGCTGTCGGTCTTTCTTGTGTTGATGGTCGTAGCGATGGCATGCAGCTCGGCTCCCACGCCGATTGTCTTCACGACGGACCGGGACGGAAATCTCGAGATCTACGCTACGGACATCAGCGGAGAAATCGTCACGAATCTCACGAACTCGCCGACAAACGAGTTCTCGCCAGTCCTCTCGCCGGACCGCAGGTCTGTCGCCTTTCGGTCGGGCACGCCGGAGAACAACTCCATCGAGGTAATAAGCCTTAAGAGCGGCGACCGGAAACAGATAACGCAGAGGACCGGCAATCACGGTGACCAGCGCTGGTCCCCGACCAGCGATCGCCTGGTATACCTCGTCGAAAACGGAAGCGCGCCCAGCATCTTCATCGCGGACTCCGACGGTGCAAACGCCCTGCCCCTCACGACGATTCGCGGCGACGAGGTCGGAGGCTGGTCCAGCGACGGCAAGGCCGTGACGTTCGCCGTACGAGACGGTCCGTCCAGGGGTATCTACGTGCGCAACCCCGACGGCGTAAACGAGTTCCAGCTCACGGACCAGCTGGACTACAGCCCTGTATGGGCCCCCGGCTCGCGAAAGATCGCCTTCCTATCGAAACGGGACGGCACCCCGGACATATACGTCATCGACACCGAGACCGGCGACCTCCAACGGATTACCGAATCGGAGGCGGAAGAGTACGACGTATCGTGGTCTCCCAGAGGCGATCGGCTGCTCTTCGTGTCTGATCAGGACGGGTCTCCGGAGATCTACACTATTTCAGCTAACGGCAAGGGGCTTCAGAGGCTCACCCACAACACCGTGAAGGACGTTCAGCCCGTCTGGTCTCCCGACGGCGCGAAGATCGCTTTTGTATCCCATCTCGACGGCGACGCGGAGATATTTGTGATGGATGCCAACGGCGAAAACCAGACCCGTCTGACCAACAACGACGCCCAGGATACTCAGCCCGCCTGGTAGCTCTTCTCGTCTGCTCCGCCTCTTCGCTGACTCGTCCCAGATCTTAAGGCCCTGCTAACGGATATTTCTTGTTAGCCATTTCACAATGCTGTTATAATGGTCTCACTTTCAGGGTATCCATGCCTGTATAAAGCGGCGTTCAGCGATGTCGAGTAGAGTGGGACCAGCGTTAGATATGGCACAGATCCAGAGGCCGGCGGTGAGAAAGGACTACGCTCGAATAGTCGTGAAGGCCGGCACGGCTATGCTCACGGACGGCTCGGACCAGCTAGACCTCGGCGTCATGACGGCGCTCGTCGGTCAGATAGCCAGCCTCCACGAGCAGGGTAAGGAGATATTGCTGGTCTCATCCGGTGCGGTCGCCGCCGGTCGCCACGCCATGGGCGTCGCCAGGAACGATCACGACCTGCCTCTCCGTCAGGTGTTGGCCGCCGTGGGTCAGGGTCACCTGATGCACACCTACGAGCAGCTCTTCGCATCTCACAGGATAGTCGTGGCGCAGGCGCTCCTGTCCCGCCGGGACATTACCGACAGGCTCGGCTACCTGAACATTCGCAACACGCTCTTGGGCCTTCTGGACCGAGGAGTCGTCCCTATAATCAACGAAAACGACGTCGTCGCCGTCGAAGAGCTCAGGGGTGAGGCCTTCGGAGACAACGATACGCTCTCGGCCCTGGTCGCCAACCTGGTGGACTCCGATCTGCTGGTCATGCTGGGCGAGGTCGAAGGCCTCTACACCGCGGACCCGCATGTCGATCCCGACGCCGAGCTGATACCCTTCGTTGAACGACTCAGCAAAAGGTACATCGAAAGCGTTGCAGGCCCCTCTTTGGATTCCAGAGGCAGAGGAGGAATGACCGCGAAGCTGGAAGCGGCACGCCTCGCGACGGCCTCCGGAGTCCAGGTCGTCGTCGCCGGCGGCAAGAGCCCGGACGCGTTGACCCGGCTGGCCTCGGGAGAGGCGGTCGGCACGCTGTTCCCACCCATGGGAAGCAAGATGGAGAGCCGGAAGCGCTGGATGCTGAGCAGCCTGTCGAACCGGGCCGAGATCGTGGTGGACGTTGGAGCGGTGCGGGCGTTGGTCAATAAGAGCAGCAGCCTGCTGCCGGCGGGAATCACCGAGGTCCTGGGCAGATTCGACCGGGGCGACACTATATCGATTCTTGGCCCGGACCGAAGCCAGGTGGCCTGCGGCATCACGAGCTACGGCTCCCAAGAGGTCGACAAGATCAAGGGACACCACTCCCACCGAATCGGCGAGCTGGCGGGCAGCCACTACGGCGACGAGGTCGTCCACCGCAACAACATGGTCATAATGCAGGAGGGCTCCGATGCAGACCGCAACTGACGAGATCAAGGTCAAGGGTGAGCTTGCCCGCAAGGGCGCCCGGAAGCTCGCCACCCTGACCGGCGCCGTCAAGAACCAGGCCCTCTTGAATATCGCCGACGCCCTGATATCCAGGCAATCCGAGATACTGGAGGCAAACGGCAAGGACTGCGCGGCCGGCGCCGAAAGCGGACTCGATGAGTCCTTCCTGGACCGGCTTCTCATCACGCCGGAGAGGCTGGAGGGGATGGCGTCCGATGTCCGCAACGTCGCCATGCTGCCCGACCCGGTGGGCGAGACCATCGAGATGCGGACCATGCCGAACGGCCTACAGGTGGGACGGCGTCGAGTCCCCCTGGGCGTCATCGGCGTGATCTACGAGAGCCGGCCCAACGTTACCATTGATATCTCCGTCCTCTGCTTGAAGTCCGGCAATGCCGTCATTCTTCGTGGGGGCAAAGAGGCCATCAACTCCAACACGACCCTGGGCAACCTGGTCCGGGAGGCGATAGCCGAGGCGGGCGTCCCACGGGAAGCGGTGCAGATAATCGAGTCCACGGACAGGTCGCTCGTCGGCCGCATGCTGAAGGCCAAGGACGTTATCGATCTGCTCATTCCCAGGGGAGGGCAGGCCTTGATCAACCGCGTGGCCGATGAGGCCGCCATGCCCGCGATCACGGGCGGCGTCGGCGTCTGCCACACTTACGTGGACAAGGCCGCGGACCTGGAATCGGCGGTCCAGATCGTCAACAACGCCAAGGTAACGCGGCCGTCCGTCTGCAACGCCTTGGACACGGCCATAGTCCACTCTGAGATCGCGCCGGTCTTCCTGCCCAGGCTCGCAGCGCTCTGGAAGGACATGGGCGTGGAGATGCGGTGCGACACCAGGGCGCTGACCATCCTCGGTCCAGTCGCGAACGCAACGATCATACCCGCCACTGAAGAGGACTGGAGCACGGAGCACCTATCGCTGAGGGCGGGCGTACGCGTGGTGGACAGCATGGACGAAGCGCTGGAGCACATCGAGACCTATGGATCGGGCCACTCGGAGGCCATCGTGACTGAGGACTATTCGGCGGCGACGCGCTTCCTTAACGAGGTCGATGCCGCCGCCGTATTCGTCAACGCCTCGACGCGATTCAACGACGGCGCGCAGTTCGGACTCGGAGCCGAGGTGGCCATCAGCACAAACAAGATGCATGCCCGCGGCCCCATGGGTCTGCGAGAGCTCACATCTTACAAGTGGGTCGTCACAGGGACCGGACAGATTCGCGAGTAGGCCCGAGCGGGAAACTCTTTGACAGGCGGCAGCTAATGGCTAGGTTCGATTTCGAGCGGGAGTGTCGGACTCCTTCGTCCGAGTGCTATACGGTCTTGGAAGGCGACAACAGCATCGGGAGGCTGGACATTCACTTTGCCGATGCGATCGTCCACGCAACGCTGAGCGTCTCGGAGAGCCTGACGACCGAGGAAATTCAAGAGCTCATCGACTCCGTGGACGAGGAGCTCCTCGACGCGGTCGGAATCGTTCGGCAAGAGGTCATTGTGCACGTGCACCAGGGCCGCGATATGGGCGTGTACACGACCCGCGAGTTCGAAGGCAACGGAGGCGGCGGCTACCAGTTCATGGGCTAGGCGTTCGCCTCGAGGAATTGAGGCCGCGCACGCCATGGCGCCGATGCCTTGTTAGACTGGTCTCAGTGGAGTATTATATTGCGGCTGCGCAATCAACGTTGCTGGATTTCATGAAAAGGAGTGTTTATGGCCGATACGAAATGGGGCGAGATCTACAAAGAGCTTGGGGCGAAGCCCATCATTAACGCTATCGGCAGCGTGACCATGCTGGGCGGCTCAACCCCCATAGAAGAGGTAAAAGAGGCGATGGACCAGGCCGACCAGGCCTACATACCTCTCATGGAGTTGGAGGAGCGCGCGGGTAAGGCCATCGCCGACATGGTTGACGTACCCGCGGTATACGTGACTTCGGGCGCGGGCTCCGCTCTTGCATTGGCATCGGCCGCCCTCATGGCGGGCGACGACGACAAGCGGATTGAGCAGTTGCCGGACACCACGGGCATGAAGAACCAGATCCTCATCCAGACGCGACAGCGGTACTGGTACGACCGCTGCCTGGAAGTCGCGGGCGCGAAGCTGGTCAACTTCGGGACCGAGGACGGGACGACTCGTGAGGACCTGGAGCAGGCCATCGGCCCGGATACCGCTGCGGTACACTACTACGCCGTCGAGCAGTCCCCGGACGTTAAGATATTGCCCCTGGAAGACATCATCGAGATCGCCCACGGAAAAGGCGTGCCCGTAACCGTCGACGCGGCGGGGCAGATATATCCCCTCGAGCTATTCGGCAAGTACGTCAGGATGGGCGCCGACTTCCAGTGCATCGCGGCCAAATATCTGGGCGCCACGCAGTCCGTAGGCCTCGCGCTGGGAACCGAGGAGATGATCCGAAAGATCTCCAAACAGTCCTTCATAGGCTACGAGGGCCGCAGAGTAAGGGGTATCGGCAGACCTCACAAGGTCGATCGACAGGAGATCGTCGGCGCCGTAGCCGCCGTCAGGCACTGGATGACCACCAATCATGAAGAGCGATTGGCGAGCATCGAGGTAATCTGCCAGACCATGATGGGGCCTCTAAAGGGTATTCCAGGGGTCGACGTCGTGATGATGGACAACATCATCGGTCACCAGCCTTTCGGACTCCAGGTGCGAATCGACGCGAGCGTGACCGGCCTGACCGCCCAGGAGGTTGTCGTCAAGCTTAAAGAGGGTGACCCGCCCATTTGGACCCGGGTAAGGGAGGGCGAGGACTTCATCATCCTCCATGCATTCGGCCTCAGCAAGGGAGAAGACAAGATCGTCGGCGAGCGCATTGCGGAGCTGCTGCGCTAGGCCAAACTCCGGTATCCCAATCAATTAGCCAATGAAAAAGGGCCTCTCGATAGTGAGGCCCTTTTTTGGCTTCCGGGATAGTGATTCGTTAGACCGAGTCCTAAGTGGCTCCCTAAGGAGCTACCTCGCAGACCTTACGATCACTCCAGGAAATCTCTGAGCTTCTTGGACCTGCTGGGGTGTCGGAGCTTCCTGAGCGCCTTGGCCTCTATTTGACGTATGCGCTCACGGGTGACCCCGAAGTCCCGTCCTACCTCCTCGAGCGTCCTGCTTCGCCCATCTTCGAGTCCGAAACGAAGCTGAAGCACCCTAGCCTCACGGTCGCTGAGGGTAAAGAGCACATCGTCCACCTGCTCCTTGAGAAGCTGGTACGTCGCCGCCTCGGAGGGTGCGAGGGCGCTGCGGTCCTCGATGAAATCGCCCAGGTGGCTGTCCTCTTCTTCGCCGATGGGGGTCTCCAGTGAGACGGGCTCCTGGGATATCTTCAGGATCTCTCGTACCTTCTCGGGAGATACCTCCATGCCCGCGCCGATCTCCTCGCTTGTCGGCTCCCTGCCATACTCCTGGACCAGCCTTCTGCTGACGCGGAGAAGCTTATTGATGGTCTCGACCATGTGTACGGGTATTCGAATGGTCCGGGCCTGGTCCGCGATGGCCCTCGTGATGGCCTGCCGAATCCACCAGGTCGCATAGGTGCTGAACTTATAGCCCTTTCGATAGTCGAACTTTTCGACCGCTCGAATGAGGCCTATGTTGCCCTCTTGAATCAGGTCCAAGAGCGACATGCCCCTGCCGATGTATTTCTTCGCCACGCTGACCACCAGGCGAAGGTTGGCCTCCGCAAGGTGTCGCTGGGCTCGCGTGCCCTCGTCCTTTGTCTTCTCCACGAAGCTTCTGAATACGAGCTCGTGGGTCTCCATTCGCTCTCGAAGGTCGGGCTTCTGGGTCTCGATCAGCAGCTCCTGGGACGTCGGCGAACAGTCCAGGACCTCCAGGACCTCGTTGGGTAGAAGTCGACTGTCCAGAGAGAGGACTCGAAGCTCCAATTTCACGTCCTCGGGCTCTCTGTTCAGCGTATCGCCGATGAAGTTGAGCATCTCTTCCGGGAGCTCGCCGTCAAGGGCGTCTCTCATATCCGGTGCGGAGATGATCTCGGGCAGGGTACGTTTACCATCGAGCCCGACGTACCGGCTGACCGCGTCGATAAGAGGCTCGGAATCCCCGAGTCGCTTCATCATGTGGAGCATGCTCATCCATGCCCTGGGCTGCCTGCCATCCAGCTCCAATAGGTCGCTTTCGATCTTCTGGATGTGCTTGCAGGCCTCCATCCTTCGAGCAAGTATGCGCTCGTCGGCAGCCTTGAGCAGGCTTACTCTGCCTATCTCCCGGAGATACATTCTCACCGGGTCGTCGATCATCTCGACGTTTTCCAGGTTCTTCTCCCACTCGCTGTCTATGTCCGTCTCGTCTTCGGACTCCTTATCGGCTTTAGCATCGGGGTCGTCAGGGTCGTAGTCATCGGCGTCGTTGGCGTCTTTTTCTTCCGGCGCGGGCTTTGCCAGTGCGTCCCGCTCCTCGACGATAACGTATCCGTCCTCACGGCTCTTGCTAGAGCCGATCAGATCATTCGTTGAGGCACTCTGCGCCAGGCCTACTACCAGATCGTTGGATTCCTCTCCGTCCATGGGTCTGTTCATAAACTCAACCCCATTTCGTAAAATTAGACCCGCTTGCCGTCCGCCCGCAGGCCCTGTTTGATACCGCTCCAACCATGTTGGTCGAAGGCCGTGTTTTCACTAGTGTAAAAATGTCTCTTTGATTCTCGAATTCGCCTCGACTATGTCTTCCTCGATATCCCTTGAAGGAGGCTGGTCCGCTTCGACAGAGACCAGTAGTGACTGCTGACGCTCCCGCCAGTGCCGGCTCTCAAGCCTCCGCATGCACTGGAACAACGCCTTCTCGCTCTGAGCTCTGTCCGACGGCGCGTGCTGCATCTCCGTCAGGTAGGACAATCGCTCCCCCAGCGCATCATCCAGCGATTCTCTGAGGTCATCTATTGTAGAGCAGGCTAACCAACGCGTAAATACTTCCCTGTCCTCCGTGTTTCGGAAAAGCTCAGCCGGGTACGCAGACACCTGCTTCTTAAGCTCAGGCCTGTTCAGTATCAAAGAAAGCACGTACTCATCAATAGCGCTGCCCGGATCTTTCATCAGCGCAGACGAATCTACTTCCGGACCAGTAGACCCTTCCGGCCGCGCCCGCGTCCCGTAAGCGCCTCCACGATTGCCTCGCGGCAGGCTGGCCTTAAGCTGCTCGACGGTGACGTGCATCGCCACCGCGAGCTGCTCCATGTACTTTTCCTGGTCGAAAAAGTTCTCGGTCGCCGCGATGAGGGGAAACACCGCGTCTTTGAGCTGCGTCTTGCCCTGGCCGGTGTTCACATCGAACCTGCGGGCGACCGTCGGAATCAAGAAATCCATGAGGGGAAGGGCATTTTCGATGATGTCTTCCCAGGCCTTGGCATCGTGTCGTATGAGCTCGTCCGGGTCGCGTCCGTCCGGCAAGGACGCGATCTTTAGGACGATGGGGTCTCGCTGGTACAGAACGCCCGCAGGCGTGCTTCTACCGGCAGACCTGCGGCCGATAACCCGCCACGAGGACTCCAGGCTACGAAGTGTCGCCTCTTGGCCGGCGACGTCCGGGTCCAACGCCAGGACGAAGCTCTTCGCCAGGGGTCGTAGCTGTCCCACCTGGTCCTCGGTCAGCGCCGTGCCCATCGAGGCCACGACGTTGGTGTATCCGTGCTGGTGGGCGGCTATGACGTCCATGTAGCCTTCCACGACAACGCCGGTGTTGGAGTCTTTAATGGACTTGTTCGCCAAATGCATTCCGTAGAGCATATTTCGCTTGTCGAAGACCGGCGTGGCGGCCGTATTGATGTACTTGGGGTCGGAGCCGTCAAGCGACCTGCCCCCGAATCCGGCGACCCTGCCCTGGCGGTCGTGGATCGGAAACATCAGCCTGCCGTGAAAGAAGTCCCGGGTCTGGCCCGCCTCAGGAGAATCGTTCCTGCGTAGAAGTCCCGCCTCCACAGCCACGTCCTCATCGACGCCAAGGCCCAACAGGTGAGACTTTAGGCCCTCCCAACCGTCCGGGCTAAGGCCAAGCTCAAATTTCGCCGCCGCCGAGGCGTCGACGCCTCGCTGGTCCAGGTATGCTTTGGCCTTCTCGCCCCTGTCGGAGGACAGCACATCCCTGTAGAATTTCGCGGCGAGGCCGTTGGCCTGATAAAGCAGCTCGTTCCTGTCCCTGGATTGGCCGTCTTCGCCGCCTCGTGTTATCTCGACGCCGGCTTTTTGCGCCAGGGACCTCAGTGCTTCGCCAAAATCCAGATTGTCCGCCCGTTGAATGAAGGAGAATACGTCTCCGCCCGTGGAACAGGCGCCGAAGCAGTGCCAGCTCTGGCGCTCTGGGTTGACTATGAACGAGGGGGTCTTTTCATCATGGAAGGGACACGGCGCCTTGAAGTTACGGCCCGCCTTCTGAAGCGATACGTAACCCGACACAACATCGACAATGTCCAGACGTGTCTTGACGTCGTCAACAACGCTCATATGGTTACTGCGTCCCTAGTCACTTACGTCCTGTTGGTAGGCGAACCGAGCGATCTTGTTGAGCGGCCGCTTCACGCTCTTCACGTGCCAGTTAATGTGCTCGATGGAGGCCCTGAGGTCGACCAGGCAGTCACCAATCTCGTGCCAGTCGCCTGCGGACTCCAGCATGCCTTCAAGACGCTCAGCCAGCTCCTTTTGCGCTCCCCAAAGATCGCCAAGGTCCGTGCTTAGGTGGGCGAGCTCGTCGTTCAAAGATTCAGGAAGGCCCAGCTCCTTTAGCTTGATGACTACCCCGTGAGCCATCAATGACATGCTCCGGGCATGTTCCAGGTTGGGCTCCAGCCCAGGTAGTGCTCCGTTGGATTCGATGGAGGCCAAGCCAATCAGACCTTCCGGGGACTTCGCGCTAACGCGGAACGCCCTACCCTATATTATGTATCCAAAGTCACGTAGTGAGATATATAGGTCATCCACAGTTCTCGGACCATTTCCAACGCATCTTGCTGGGGGCCAGCACTCATTCTGTCTATCTGCTCGAACGTAGACTTCCAGATCGCGTCCACTTCCGACTTCCACGGACCGTATTCAAGACCGTGGGCATCCCGCTGCATGGCTTCCAGGTGTTCACGAATGTACTTGACCTTGTTGCCGACTGTTCGAGTCCGAATCCTGTCTGTCGGCGTCCCTGCCGACATTATAGCAATCTCTCGCGAAATATCTCGGCGATTCCCGGCTGAACTGCCTCAGCCATCCTGAGCGCGAACCTGTCCGTCATGCCTGATATGTAATCGGCGACGGCCTGGTCCTCGGACCTGCTGCGGGCGGCGTATTCGGCTGGAATCTCCCCGCGGACCTCGTTGAAGTAATGGTAGAGCAGCCTGAAGACCTCCCTTGCGGCCCTCCCCTCTTCACCCTTCTCCTCCGGGATGTAGACCCGCTCAAACATGAAGTCCCTCAGCGCCATGACAGCGCCGCGAACTTCGTCGCTCATCGTGATCTCTATGGAGTCTTCGTGCTCGCTGGAATTCAATCCCGACGCCGACCACGAGCTTTCGATAATGTCCGTCATCATGCCGTCCAGCATGTCTGGCTGACTGCTCCCCAGGACCGAGACTACCTCTCCGGGCAACGCACGCTCGTCGAGCTTGCCGGCCCGAAAGGCGTCGCCAAGGTCATGGTTCAGGTACGCCACCGCGTCTGATATTCGACACACCTGCCCTTCCAGGGTCAGGTCGTCATCGACACCGCTCTCGAGAAAATCGCCCTTGGGTTTCGAGTGGGACACGATGCCGTGGCGCACCTCCCACGTGAGGTTGAGGCCCTGGCCCTCGTTCTCGAGCTGCTCCACGATCCTCAGGCTCTGTTGGCTATGCCTGAAGCCTCCGGGGTGCAGCTCGTTGAGCTCGTCCTCGCCTATGTGGCCGAAGGGTGTGTGGCCCATGTCGTGGCCCAGCGCGATTGCCTCTGTAAGGTCCTCGTTCAGGTTAAGCGCGCGGGCGATGGTCCGCGAGATCTGCGCAACCTCCAGCGTGTGCGTCAGTCGGGTGACGTAATGGTCGCCAAGCGGGGCGATGAACACCTGAG
>JADFKI010000002.1 GCA_022565015.1 Chloroflexota bacterium | reverse complement strand
TCCAGAGCTTAATTACATATTGATCCCGCCTGGCTCCATTATGTACTCGGCTGTTCCAGGGAACACCGCTCGGAGTGTCATATGATGCCGCAAACATCTCTATGTCGTTTGCTATTACTGAGGATGGTACATGGAACTGCTCCATTTTCAGCTCTCCTGAAACGTATTAGCCTGCGAATTCGCTGTGCAACAGCGATACCTGCCCATTTCCGGTGCCCTCTCTAAAATTACTCGGTGCGAAGCTCCCGTGTGGAAAAGCATCGCGTGTGCCCTACTTCGACTATATCGAGTGGAGGGAATCGAATATCACAGGGGTCACAGCACCACGTGCAACGGTCCAGCAAGACGCCTGCGCTTCGGGAATGTGCAGCGGGCATGGGACTGGATACGTCCACCTAATGAAGATACCCAGGAGACAGTAAGTACAAACCGAAATAGATGCCTAAAAGAGGCCTCGTATGAACATCAGCTCCGTGGCCCTCCATTTTATTGACGATCTACTGCTATTCGTTGGCAATTCAGGCCGTCTTTTCGTAGAGCGGGAGGTCGGATTCGAACCAGCGAGCCTTTGAATCTCTTTTTCAAGACAAGGCGTGACGAAGCAAGTGCAGGCTAGACGGAGCTTGCTGAGGCCGGACCCAACTGTGACACGTCTCGCTTGGCTCTTCGCCTAAATACTAAGGGCTACTATTAGGGCTACCACGAGCCCAATGACCCCCATGAGAAGTACCCAAGTCAGCCAGCTGATCTTCGACAGGGCATCCCGTTGTGGTGACCACTGAACCGAGGACTCCGTTTTTGCGACGCTCACCGAAATGCTGACCGTATCTTTTAGCCCCGTTGGCACCTCCACGATCTGAGTGTAGGTGCCGTCGAGGTTGTCTCTCGGGTTGCCCACAAGCCGACCCCAGCTCGGTTCAACCTTGATCGCACCGGCGTACCGTGGCCCGAGGTAGTTGCCCAGTTGGTCCCTGGGCGTTATGAGAACTTCCAAACGGCCGGGCCCGCGCTCGACGGGCGAGACGCTCTTCACGTCAAGATCGATTCCATCTGGAGCGACCTTCACGGGCACGTATTTATCAAATTTCGCCTCTCGTTGGAAGGAAGCCTTCCCTCCGTCGGCTCCAACGGACTGGAAATGGAACGAGTAGGTACCCTCCTTCATCACTTCGAATTGGGCTGTGTAGACGCCGTCGTTGGCAACCGCGTCCCCATGCGTGCCGTCATCGTAGAGTTTCAGAGTCCTCGGAGCTGTTCTGCCGGGAAGCGCCACGCTCCTCGATTCGCGCAGGAATCTGAACTTCCTTACCAGATCCGGAAGGGTCTCCTCCTCTACTTTCTTAGGGATCCTTTCCAACTCTGCCTGAGTGACGGTGTTTTTCGCGAACCAGTTACCGAGCCCGTCTTCTGGACCAGTGAACGTAACCTGAACATCGGTGACGCCCAAGATGGGCTCCCCCCTGTCGGTGAGTTTGGCGGTAAGCGTGACAGTATCACCAGTGGTAAAGAGGGCGGGCTCCACTGCGGTCTGCATTAGCAGACCAGAGTCGATCAGCACGCTATACTGGTAGTGTTCCCGCTCGCCGTCGCCGAGGCCCCCAGTGTCAATCTCGATCGTCCACGGGTTCGTTCCCACTTTCCCCTGGAGTTCCAGGAAGGCCTGCTGGACTGTCAAGATCCTGTAAGTCTCCCCTTCGTGTACGCGCAAACCAGTCCCGGAGGAGGGAAGCACAGCGCCGTCGGACGACCGGATCGTCAAACCAAGTCGCCCTTGCTGGTGAGTCGCCCAGCTGAGATAGAAGCTGACTATCCGATCATTCTCGTTGATCATGATTTTTTTGGAGACTAGCTGACCGGCGTCGATAACGCCCAGCGGGTCAACTCCTGTCTGCAGGTTCAGAGTGTCAACGAGAATGGCCTTGTAGGCCTCCTGCAGTGCGGTCGCCGGACTCCAGGCGGCCGGGTCGAAGGTGGGCCCCGTAACATCGTAAAAGGCACCCCCCGTCTGGGATGCGAGCGCATCGAGAAGGGGATGGTCCACGTCCGAGGGGCGGCCGAAGCCAATGGTGTACAACCTGGTGGACTCGGCATTGGCCTGGTTGATGAGTGATTGGACTGCAGGGTCCGAGACATCTGCGACGGTGGGACAGTTGTGGTAGCCGTCACTCAGAAGGACGACCACTCGGCGGTCTTGGTTGGTGAACATCCCCATCGCTGTCCCTATACCCGCGAGCAGCGGGGTATTCCCATTGGCGCTGAGGCCGGGAATTGTCGTGTTGACCGCGGTGTCTGCGTTCGTATCGTCAATGACGTCCATAGGAGTGACGACGCTGGCACCGCACCCCGGTGTTACCAGGATCTGTTGCCCAGGGAAGCGGGCGATTCCAAAGTCCGCCGCACCCGAATTGAAGTCGTTCAGCATAACGATAAACGGGATAGCCGCGTCTTTGGCCAAAGTCAGGCGCTGCTGCTCCGAGGGCACGCCGAACACCCCGTCGTGATTCCAGCTCATGCTCCCCGAGGTATCGAAAAGGAGAACTGCCGCCGCCCTTCCTACTACTGGCGGCAATGGGCTGAGTTCCTGGTCGTAAAGAATCAGGTCGTCTAGAATGTTCTCGCAGAAGTCGGTGGATACGTACAACTCCTTGATCCCTGCTGGATCTGAGAACCTGTACACCACCCAGCCTCCATCTGGAGTCTCGTCCAGAGAGGCTATAGGATCAATCTGGCCCAGCTCTCTGTAAGCCTGTACACTCTGGTAGGGGGTAGTTGGATCGCCAAAGTCCCAACAAGCATCGTGGCTGGCCCTCACGCTAAGAGCGAGCACGCTCTTGTACACCCACGTGCTGGAGTCGTCCCACACGAACCCAGGGGCCAGTATGTCGATGAAGTGGATCTTGAACCTTCCTCGATCAGTGTACGGATAGGTGCCTCCGCAGTGTGAATCGATAAAGGAGAAGAAGTACCGCTTACCTGATCCCGAGGACTCTGGGATCACCTCTGCTTCACCTGTCAGCGTCGTGAATACAACCTGAGTCTCGTAGTTACCATCCCCGTCTACGTCGGCCCACACCGCGCCTGCATTTCCTGCGCACCAATAATCGTTCGTTGCAGCGGGTAGAAAGTCGTCGATTACGTCGCCTGTCATCGTCACCCTCCTTTGAAGCTCTGCATGCTGGTCTTGTTGGCACGAGTAGAACCACTCATTTCGTTGCTGGAATCGCACCCAATCGCAGAAGTAGCCGATCGCCTACGCCGGGTTTTAATCCGCAGCGGTCGAGAGGAAGTCGTAATCGCGCCCACGCAGGCGACAGCGAACAAGTGGGTCAGACTCTGATAGGGAAATGCATATGCCCCGGCGAGCCGATAGCAGTGTAGCAACCGCTTCCGGAGTCGTCAACAAAGGTGGGCCGGCAGGTCGAGCCCGTGGACATTATTCAACCCGGAGTGACGCTTTCAGCGGTGCTACTCACCGGTACCGAGGCCCCGGTTCTGTCAATGCCTCTGTGAGACTCCAAGCTCGTGATCGAGTGGACACACAAGCGGGAACGGTTCGCGGACTTTTTTAGAAGTGTGGAGGACGGATGAAAGGGGGCTGATAAGGCGCAAAGGAATTGCCTAGCCAGGGTGTAGTTTGAAGAGGCGAAAGTCCAGGATAAGCAGGTGGTGGCGATAAAGCCAGTGAAAGAGAAGGAAGTGTTATCCCGGGCGTCGTGCGAGTGTCAACATAAAAGTCTTGCTGGCGACCCCGATCGGATTTGAACCGACGATCTCTGCCTTGACAGGGCAGCGTGTTAAACCACTACACCACGGGGCCGCAGATTGATTAGAGAATTGTATCGCAATCAAATTCTAGCCTGCCGAGCATAAATGTTCAACAGATAATCGACGGGATTGCAGGCCGAATTCCAGGGGAAGTCACGGCCGCCCTCGCCAGATCGAGCTGCCCATGAGGACGGCCGATATCGTTTAGGTTGCGGAAACGCCTGCCGATTCCAGCGCGGAGTCGATATCCGACGGCTTGTAGCCGACTATCTTCTGATCCCCGATCACCGTGAGCGGCGTCGTTCTAAAACCCATCTCGACCAGACGCATCAGCGCATCCCTGTCGGTGGACACATTGTATTCGTTGAATGGGACACCCTTTCGTGAAAGATACACCTTCACCATGTGGCAAGGGCCTCAACCGTTGGAGCTATATACTTCGATTCCCACGTCGTCTGCCACTTATTCCTCCTTGGAACTAATCTTCGCTATCCGTGCCGGCATCACGTGACTCTTCACGACGCCTCAGGTTGAAATCTCGTTTGCCTCCGGTGTCTTCAAACAGCTCCGTGCCCAGGGGAACGGCATCGTCGATGGTCTGCTCGAAATCCTCACCGGCCTCGTACTTGCGAAGAAACTCTTCGCTCACAAAAAACATTCAGATACAGAAGCCGTCACGCTCTATGTCTTCGTGGTGCCTCTCGCACGGGCATATCTTCTTGCGGTCCTCGACCGGATCGCCGCTAAGGGGCATTCAAGGGCAATATCGATACCCTGATATGCGCTCGTTCTCGGCTAGCCCCCTCTGGACCTCCTGAACGACCTCAGGCTCGGGAAAGAACTCGTATGGTCCCCGGGCGACGTAGCGCTCGGAAAACGCCTCAGCTCTTTTCAGGGCCTCCTCTTCAGTCAGCTCTCGTCTCGCCATCTTTCACCTTTCAACTCTTGTTTTGATGCCCGCGGACCCGCCATCGGTCCAAGACGCATCTTCTCGTGCATCTCGCAAGACATCTGGTAAAACTTCTTGGCCTGCTGTTGAAGGCTGTCCGTAAGTGACGGCAGGGCCGCCTTTATCTGGCTGGTTGTCTTGTCCCCGGCAATTTCAATGCTCAACACGGCGGCGGTCCCGCAATCGCACTTGGCGGAGAAGAAGACTTTCCTGAAACCTGGGTTGGCCGAGAGGTTCAGCTTGAAACCTTTCAGGGGGGAAAGACCAATATCGGACGCTACGCCGGAGGCGATAAGGTTGGCGAGCCCCTGATCATCGGGAATTCCGCCGTCGTGATCGTCATCTCCTGTATTGGAAGTTAGATTTTCTATCTTCAGCCTCTTCGACCGTTTATCCGGCCCCACGGCCTCTCTTGGACAGAATTCGCCGAGATGTGTGGTGGGCGGTATAAGATTTGAACTTATGACCTCTGCGATGTCAACGCAGCGCTCTAGGCCGCTGAGCTAACCGCCCACGCCGCAGACAAAGCCCTGGCCGGGTATCGTTTGGTCCATTGTGATTGGCGGGTGCCGTGAATTCGACCTATTGGTGCTTTGAAAGAAGTTTAACAAGGGTATAATGCGAGGTCAAGAATTCGTATCCGATGACTTTACGTCAGAGGCGCCCCGACATGCCGGGGCGCCTCTATTTGCACCATGCAAGGCCTAGTCGTCGCCTACCGGGGACTCCTCGATGGCTTGCCGTACTTCGGGGGAGGGTGCGAACGCATTTTCGTCGGCAACGATGTCCGATTCGCCTCCATCTATCGGTCCGGACAGTATGCCCACGGGCTCCGGCTCCGAATCATCCGTGCGAAGCCAATTTCGGCCCTCTTCATTGAGGTCGAACCTGGCCGGGATGAGCCTGCCGATGATGACATTCTCCTTCAGGCCACGTAGGTAATCCACGTCTCCGTTAACGGCGGACTCCGTAAGAACGCGAGTCGTTTCCTGGAAGGACGCCGCCGCGAGGAAGCTCTCCATGTTCAAGGAGGCCCTGGTTATGCCAAGCAACACCGGGCTGGCGGTCGCGGGCTCTCCGCCCTCCGCCAGAATGCCGGCGTTTATGTCTTCGTACGGCCGCCTATCGACGAGCTCGCCGGGCAGAAGGTCGGTATCTCCAGGGTCGTCAATTCTGACCTTTCTTAGCATCTGGGAGATGATGATCTCGATATGCTTGTCGTGGATGGTCACGCCCTGGGATCGATAAACCTTCTGGACCTCTTCCTTTAGATAGGACTGTACCGAGTCCCGGCCCTGTATCCGCAATATCTGCTGCGGGTTCTTGGGTCCGGCGGTCAAGGGTTCGCCCGCAGCCACGTGGTCTCCGGTGGACACGACTATGTGGGAGACCGCGGGTATGATGTATTCCCGCTGGTCCTCGTCAGTCCAGCTGATTGAGATGGTGTCGCCTTCAACCTTGACTACTCCGGACACCCTCGAGATGAGATCCGTCGGCACCAGGGCCGCGCCCTCTTCTTCGCTGCTTTCATCGGATGCCGCCAGCTTCGCGCCGATGCTTACCAGGTCTCCGTCTCCTACCAGCGCGCTATAACTCTCAGGCAGCTGGTATTCGTCGGTAAAGTCCTCGGTGGAAAGCACCCGGATGCTCCGACCTTCCGGTGATTCGGCGACCTCCACGACGCCTTCGATTTCCGACAGCACAGCCTCGCCTTTGGGTGTTCTTGCTTCGAAGAGCTCCTCCACCCTCGGCAGACCGCTTGTGATGTCCGCGCCGGCGATACCTCCGGTGTGGAACGTACGCATGGTGAGCTGCGTGCCAGGCTCGCCAATGCTCTGAGCGGCGATGATTCCGACCGCTTCGCCCATCTGAATGGGCTTCCAGGTGGCGAGGGAGAGTCCGTAGCATTTCCGGCAGACTCCGCGCGGGGCTTCGCAGGCGATGGGAGTACGGACTAACACGCCGTCAACGCCTGCCTCTGTAATCCTGGCCACGGCTTCCGTATCCAGGGCCTCGTTCCGGTCCAGCATGATTTCGCCGGTCTCAGGGTTTGGTATGGGAGCCGCCGCATAGCGGCCTTTTATTCGATACTCGAAGGGCGCAACCAGCGCTTCCTCCTGTCCCCTTTCAATCCAGACACCGCCGAGGGTTTCGCAGTCCTCGTGCAGAACTATTATCTCCTGCGCCACGTCGATGAGGCGCCGAGTGAGGTATCCGCTGTCCGCCGTGCGCAGGGCCGTATCCGCCAGGCCCTTACGAGCTCCGTGGGTCGAGATGAAATACTCGAGCACGCTTAGGCCCTCTCGGAAGTTGGCCTTGATGGGTCGGTCGATAATCCGTCCCTTGGGATCCGACATCAGACCTCTCATGCCGGCCATCTGCTTGATCTGCGCGATGTTACCCTTGGCTCCCGAAGTCGCCATGAGGTAGATGCCGCCGTAGTGCGAAAGGTTATCCTCGATGACCTTGGTTAGCGTGTCGTTCGACTCGGTCCAAATGGCCACCGTCGTCTTGTAGCGCTCATCCTCCGTGATAAGGCCATCCATGTACTGCTGCTCCAGCAGCTCGACCTTCTGCTCGGCCTCTCTGACGATCTCACCCTTCTCCGCGGGCACTTCAACGTCGTTAATTGCGATAGTGATGCCGGCCTTGGAGGCGTAGTGGAATCCAAGCTCCTTTATGGCGTCGAGCACGTCCGCCGTTCCTTGATTGCCAAGAGTGGTGTAGGCCTCGTACGTAATGTCCTTGAGTACGTCCTTGTCCACCTCGGTGTTCCGAAACTCCAGCTCCGGAGGCAAGATTTCGTTGAAAATGAGCCTGCCTACGGTAGTCTCAAGCCAGCCGCTGCCGTTCTTGGCGGGGCCTGTGCTTGCCTCGGGAGTTTCCTTGACCTTAATCGACGCCCGAAGGTCCACCTTGCCCATGTCGTAGGCGAGTCTGGCGTCCTCGAAGCTGGAGAATGTTCGCCCCTGGCCGGGTGCGTCCTTTGCGATCTGCGTCATGTAGAAGCAGCCGAGCACCATGTCCAGCGTCGGCGCAACTATCGGCTCGCCAGAGCTGGGAGCAAGCATGTTGTTTGTGCTTAGCATCATCTTGTTGGCTTCGACCACCGCTTCCCTGGAGAGCGGCACGTGTACGGCCATCTGGTCGCCGTCGAAGTCGGCATTGAACGCCGTAGTGACCAGAGGGTGCAGCTGGATGGCGCTGCCGTCGATCAATACTGGATGGAATGCCTGAATGCCAAGCCTGTGAAGAGTGGGCGCACGGTTTAGAAGCACGGGCCGGTCCTTAACGACTTCCTCAAGGATGTCCCAGACCTCTGGTCGGGCCCTTTCGGCCAGCCTCTTGGCGCTCTTGATATTGTGCGCGTAGCCGTTTAGCACGAGCCGGTTCATTACGAACGGCTTGAACAGCTCCAGGGCCATCCGTCTTGGCAGACCGCACTGGTTCATCTTTAAGGTCGGCCCAACGATAATGACGGAGCGGCCGCTGTAGTCCACACGCTTCCCCAGCAGGTTCTGCCGGAAGCGGCCCTGCTTGCCTCGAAGCAGGTCGGACAGCGACTTGAGCTTGTGATTGTGGCTGCCGGCCACGGCTCGTCCCCTGCGGCCGTTGTCGACGAGGGCATCGACGGCCTCTTGAAGCATTCGTTTCTCGTTGCGAACGATGATCTCCGGCGCCTGCAACTCTATGAGCCTCTTCAGGCGGTTGTTCCTGTTGATTACGCGCCGATACAGGTCATTCAGGTCGCTGGTGGCGAAGCGCCCGCCGTCCAGCTGCACCATTGGCCTGAGCTCCGGAGGAAGCACCGGCAGGACCGTAAACACCATCCAGTCCGGCTTGTTGCCGCTCTTTCGGAACGCCTCGACAACACGCAGGCGCTTGATCGCCTTCTTGCGTCGCTGACCGGACGTGGAGCGGATCTCTTCCTGAAGCTCCTCGCGCATCTTTTCGAGGTCCAGGCCACGGAGCACCTCGAGGACCGCCTCGGCGCCCATGGCTGCCTTGAATACCTCGCCGTGGCTATCGCGGAGCTCTCGAAACCTGCTCTCGGTCAGCAGTTGACTGACTCTAAGGTCCTCGAGCTCGTCGATCTGGCCCGACAGCTCGTTGTCCAGGTCGGACTTGTCCTGTTCAAGGCGAAGGTTGATCTGCCGAATTTCGTTCTCAACCTCTTCTCTAAGCTCTTCGGGCGTATCTTCCGGGCTGTCGCCGTCATCAGAGGACCCGCCTAGTTTGGCCCTGGCCTCCTGGACCTTTTCGTTAGCTTCGGATTCCACCTTTTCGTGGCCTTCTTCCAGCTCACGTTCGAGCTTGTCGACGGCGGCCGTGCGAAGGGGGTTATCGACGTTCGTAACCAGGTATTGAGCAAAGTAAAGGATCCTGTCCAGATTTCTTGGAGACAGGTCTAGCAGCAGACCAAGCCTGCTTGGCGTGCCTTTGGAAAACCAGATGTGCGCCACGGGAGCCGCCAGGGCAATATGGCCCATGCGCTCTCGTCGGACCTTCGAGCGCGCAACCTCGACGCCGCATCGGTCACAGATTACGCCCTTGTACCTGATCTTCTTATACTTTCCGCAGTAGCACTCCCAGTCCTTTGTGGGACCGAAGATACGTTCGCAGAACAGGCCGTCTCTCTCGGGTCTCAGAGTCCTATAGTTGATAGTTTCAGGCTTTGTCACCTCTCCATAAGACCACGTCTTTATCTGGTCGGGAGAGGCGAGTGATAACCGGATTGCGTTGAAGTCGTTGCCGCCCTGGGCCATATTTCACACTCCATTTTGAGCGCTAATTCTCAATCGATATCATACGGCTGAAGCATCAAGGGTTTCGTCAGTTATCGTCGCTGCTCACGACCTCCTGCTTTTCCTCTTCGGCTTCCTCTACCTCGTTCGTGGAAGGGTCGCCGTCATCGGCCGCTTCGTCATCGGCGGTTTCTGAATGTGTCTCTTCGCTCGAATGTGTCTCTTCGCTCGAAGGAAGGTCGTCTATCGCTTCCAGAGGAGGCTGCATCTCCTCCAATACCTCCAGAGCGGGAACGGCGCTCAGCACCCCATCATCGTCGTCTGAATCGTCCTCATCCTTCACATCGACCAGGCTCATATGTTCCGGCTCTTCGTGGAGGAGTTCAACGGACAATCCCAGGCTCTGCAGCTCTTTCAGCAATACGTGGAACGACTCCGGTATGCCGGGCTGAATAACATCCTCGCCCTTGACGATGGCCTCGTACGTCTTTACGCGTCCGACGACGTCGTCGGACTTCACCGTCAGCATCTCTTGGAGATTGTAGGCCGCGCTGTAGGCTTCAAGCGCCCAGACCTCCATCTCACCGAAACGCTGGCCACCGAACTGAGCCTTGCCCCCAAGGGGCTGCTGCGTAATCAGTGAATAGGGACCGGTGGAACGAGCGTGTATCTTGTCCTCCACCAGGTGGATTAGCTTCATCATATAGATGTAGCCGACGGTGATGGGCTGATCGAAGGGCTCTCCTGTCCGTCCGTCGTAAAGGATAGACTTGCCCAGAATCGGGGCCACCATCTGTCCTTCTCGGTTGAGGCGAATGGCCTCCTCTCGCATCTCTTCCCCGCTCATGCCCGTAACGTCTATCTTGGCCTCTTCCGTCAACCAGATCTCAAGGCATATCTTGGAAGCCGCGCCCTGGTTGGATTCCGCGAAGGCGTCGTCGTAGCTATAGCCTGCCTCTTTAAGCCAGCGTCGCACGACGGCGAAGTCAACCTTCCTCGATTCGTCCGGTTCTATAGGCCTCGGGTCCTCTGCGCCCGACCTTTCGATTAACCACGCCTGGGCCAGCGCATCTTCGATTGCGGTGTCGGGAGCGCCGTCGAACACGGGCGTTATTGCTCGGAATCCCAGCTTGTGTGCCGCCCATCCCAGATGCGTCTCAAGGACCTGACCCAAATTCATGCGCGACGGGACGCCGATGGGATTCAAGATGATATCCACGGGTGTGCCGTCCGGTAGGTAGGGCAGGTCCTCTTCCGGAAGTATACGAGCTATCACGCCCTTGTTGCCGTGACGCCCGGCCATCTTGTCGCCTTCCATGATCTTGCGCGTCTGGGCGATCCAGAGCCGGACGAGTCGATTGACGCCGGGTGGGAGCTCGTCCCGGTTGGCCCTGGTAAAGACCTTGACGCCGATTATCTTGCCCTTCTCCCCATGGGGCACCCTTAAAGAAGTGTCCTTTACGTCACGGGCCTTCTCGCCGAATATGGCTCTGAGTAGCTTCTCCTCTGCGCTGAGTTCGGTCTCGCCCTTGGGCGTGATCTTACCGACCAGGATGTCCCCCGGTCCGATCTCTGCGCCAAGGCGAATGATACCGTCCTCATCCAGGTCGCGTAGACTGTCCTCGCCCACGTTGGGAATGTCTCTCGTAATCTCCTCAGGCCCCAACTTGGTGTCTCGGGCCTCGACCTCATGCTTTTCGATATGAATCGAGGTGAACCGGTCGTCCTTCACCATGCGTTCGCTGATAATGATGGCGTCCTCGAAGTTGTAGCCCTCCCAACTCATGAAGGCCACCAGCACGTTTTGGCCGAGGGCCAGTTCACCCTGGCCTGTCGACGAGCTGTCCGCAAGCACCTGGCCTCCCTTGACCAGGTCGCCTTTTCGGACGATTGTCCTCTGGTTTACGCAGGTGCCCTGGTTGCTGCGAACGAACTTCAGCAGGTGATAATCGTGGTCAATCCCGTCGAAATCGGTCACCGTAATCAGGTCGCTTGTTGCCGTGGTCACAATTCCTTCTGTCTCAGACAAAACGATCTGACCGCTGTCACGGGCAACCCTGCCTTCCATGCCGGTGCCGACCAGCGGTGGCTCGGGCCTGAGCAGCGGCACCGCCTGCCTCTGCATGTTGGAACCCATCAGGGCGCGGTTTGCGTCGTCGTGCTCCAGGAACGGAATTAGTGCCGTCGAGACGCTGACCAGCTGCATGGGCGAAACATCCATGTAGCTGACGTTCTCCGGGGGCTCCATTCCCACGTTATCTCCGATACGGATCTCCACCCGCTCATCAGTGAACTGTCCGCATTTGTCCAGGGCCGAGTTTGCCTGTGCGATGTGCACGTCCTCTTCCTCGTCAGCGGATAAATAGACGACCTCGCTGGAGTTCGGGGGCACATAGGGTCTGACCGAGAGCACCCGCTCCGGCAGCTTCGAAACTCTGTTCACGTATCGTCGGGAGATCGCGCTGCGCATTTTGAGCATGGTCTTGCCTTCTGTATCCAGAAGGTCTTCGGTGATTATGTGCCCTTCAATGTTCGGGTCGGTGTTCTTGATTTCGCTATGGACTTTCCTGTACGGCGTCTCTATGAATCCGTACTCGTTGGTCCTCGCGTAGGTGGCGAGGGATCCCAAGAGTCCTATGTTTGGACCTTCAGGGGTCTCAATCGGGCATATGCGGCCGTAGTGCGAGTGGTGAACGTCACGAACGTCGAACCCCGCTCGCTCCCTGGATAGACCGCCGGGACCCAGGGCCGACAGGCGCCGCTTGTGTGTCAGCTCCGCCAGGGGGTTCGTCTGGTCCATGAACTGCGACAGCTGAGAGCCGCCGAAGAACTCCCGGACCGCAGCCACGACCGGCCTGATGTTTATCAATGCGGCGGGCGTTGTGGTAGCCGGGTCCATCTGAGTGGTCATCCGCTCCTTGATGACGCGCTCCATTCGAAGCAGACCCACCCTGATCTGGTTCTGGATGAGCTCACCGACGGCGCGCACCCGCCTGTTGCCGAGATGGTCGATATCGTCGGGTCCCATTTCTCTGTTGTTTATTCTTATCATCACCTTCAACAGAGTGATGATGTCGTCGGCCTCAAGCGTTCGTAGAGTAGGGGCCGCGTTGCGTCCGAGTCTCCTGTTAAGTTTGTAGCGGCCCACGCGCCCAAGATCGTAGCGCCTGGGATTGAAGAACAGGTTGTCAATCAGGTTCTTGGCGTTTTCCACACTCGGGGGCTCACCGGGCCGAAGCCTCCGGTAGAACTCCAGTAACGCCTCGTCCTCGTTTGTGACGGCGGAGTCCTTATCTATCGTGGTCTTCATGTACTGATGTTCGGGGTTCGTATCGACATCCGAGAACAGCTTGAGAAGCGCTTCCTCGGTGCCGATTCCCAAAGATCGCAGCAGCGTGCTGACTGGAGTCTTTCGCTTCCTGTCTACTTTGACGGACATGATGTCGCGGGTGCTCGTCTCGAACTCCATCCAGGCTCCCCTATAGGGAATGAGCTTGGCGGATGAGAGCGGGCGACCGGTGTTGGGGTCCGGGTCCACCGTGAAATAGACCCCCGGCGACCTAACCAGCTGGCTGACGACTACGCGCTCGGCGCCGTTTATAATAAACGTGCCGGTCTTGGTCATCATAGGGATGTCGCCGATAAACAGGGTCTGCTCTTTTACCTCACCCTGTCCGGGGCCCGGCGCCTTAATCCTGAGCTTCACCGTGACGTGAAGGGGGGCGGAAAAAGTAATCTCCTTTTCCCTGCACTCCTCTTCGGTATATTTAGGGTCATCAAAATAATGGTCGTCGAAGCTGAGTTCGAACCTTCCGCCGGGATAGTCCTCAATGGGTGAAATCTCTTCAAAGAGCTCATTCAGTCCTTCGGTCTTCAACCAGCTAAACGAATCGAGTTGGACTTGGATTAGATTTGGTACATCTAGAACTGTGGGGATCTGGGCGTAGGAACGTTTTCTGAGAGGATTTCCATTCGTGGTGTTCGCCTTAGGGGTCTTGACTTTTCTGACCTTCGACTTGACTGAGGTCATACGCTAGCACACTCCTCAATATTCATGACCTAGATTATCTGACCGATTCTTTAAAGCGGCCGCAAAAAGGGCGCATAACTAGTGGGTACTGGAGTCCGCGGAAAATAAAAGCTGTCACCAAAGGACATAACTCGACCAATTACCAAGCTTAGCATGGTCGTCAAAGCCTGTCAATGAATTTCCGTCATTCGTTTCCTGAATCTCAAGGAGGGTGCGAATCGGACGCACGGACTCAAAGGGCAACGACTTCCGGCCGTTCGAGATGATGGCCGGAATAAAAAGCATTAGATGGAGGAGATCACTCGGAGCCGGCGGGACAACAGGGGTGCGAGGCTATGATTACGGCTACGGGTGTCCTGCGCAGCATCCGCGGGTGCGGAGAGCCGGTGAACGGGGCCAGGTTGCCTCTTCGACAGCCTGGTTCGTTCTCGAAACGAGACCGAGGCCGTTGGTGGAGGCTATCCCGATGTCTTCAATGCGCGCAAGGCCGAGTTGTATTGCCTGTAGAAGATCGAGCTGAGGTTTCTGTGGACGGGATACCCTATATCGGGCTCCAGGTTCAGCAGCAGTGTCAAGCCGGAGGTCTCGATGCGAATGACCCTCATAGGCGTAAGCGCCTTGACGGTTGCAGGGTAGACCTGCCCATCGACAAGGGACGACCATCCCGCGGCCTCACCCGGCCCGACCAGTCCCAGAGACATCAACCCATGGTCCAACTCCACATGGGCAACTCCACGACCTTCGATCACGATATACAGGTACCGCGCGGGCTCGCCTTCGCCGATCAGAATCTCGTTTGGCTCAACCGCGTGTTCTTCGACAAGGGCGGCGACGGCCATAAGCTGGTGTCGGTCCAACTCCCTGAAGAGCTCGCAGCTTTCCAGCGCTTCCTTGGCCTGGTCGCTTATCACCAGTGCGCCATTAACACGAGTGGGGTCCACCTTGCCACGACGGCGTCTGGAGCTCCCGGCACCTTTACTGGAGGGTTTTTCGGCGGTGCCGGTGGGGTTGGAGGTATTTTTCGTCACGCTCTCGTCGTCGGCCACCGCATTTACCTCCACACCACTTCGTATAGGTTCTGAACGCCGGAGACACCCTTCAGCTCGTGTTCTCCCATGTCATTGAACGAGTACTCTCCGGTTGCAGCCAGCAGGGCGTGAACTATCGGACAGGCCAGGATCTGTTCGCCCTTCGCCTTGGCGCTTATTCTGGCGGCAAGGATAACGGACTTGCCGAAGAGGTCCTCTTCCTCCCTGATGGGCTCACCCACCGAAAGGCCCATTCTTACCGAGAGAGATGTATCCGGGTTCCTTCGATTGTAGTGTTGCAGTTCCTTCTGCGCCCCAATGGCAGCCGCCAAAGCTCGACGGGCACTATTAAACGTGAGCATGAAACCGTCACCCATGCTCTTGACCTCTGCGCCGCCGTGTTGCTTTGTATGCCGTCGAATTATGTCGTTGTGAATCTTGAAGACCTCTCTGGAGAGGCGGTCGCCCAGCTTATCTGTCAAGGCCGTCGAAGCAACTATGTCCGTGAACATGATCGTGGCCGTCGCCTCGGTCGTGAGTACCTGTTCGGCGTCTGGATTTTGTCTGCCCCGCAAGTCAGAGGCGTGGATATCGGGATGTGGGCTCAGGCTGGTTACGACGTTCTCAACCGAATTCTTGAGCTTGGGCGTAACCGGAACACCCTTGCTGCGTAGTGCCGCAACCAATATGCCGCCGAGCCTCCCGTCGTCCAGTAGCTCAGCAACGTTGTCTTCTGGGGTACCCAGAAACTTCGCCACATTGGTTATGCTAAGAAGATCGTCTAACTTCACGGGCCCTCATTCGAGGCTGCAACATGTTTCTCGACAAATTGCTTGTCTAGCTGTTCATGCCCCTTAACTCCAAGTCTAAATCATAGATATGGCAGTGCTAGAGGAGAATCACCTACTTTGGATGGGGGATGCACATACCTCAATGAGTGGATTCACCTAAAAAAACTAGCGGATCGGCCCTCCTGGAGTGGTCTTCGAGTCCATTTTGGCGTTCTTAACAGGGTCCTGGAAATCGGACCAATGAGTTTAGTTCATCGGCCTTGCGTTTATTCTTAAGCGAATCGGTTCCACCCATTTTCAAGCACTCTGAACGGTATAGACTGGATTGGGGCTCGGTATTCGACCAGATCATGAGCAGATATATTCTCAATTCCCTCACTCTTAAGCAGATGGGACTCAGGCTACTGCCGGAGGAGAAGCTCGAGGTAGCGGTCGAGCTGGAAGGTGGCCTGACGGACGAGCTGGAGAATCGCCACGCCACGCTGCTTCTGACCAACAAGCGGCTGATTCGTTACTCGGCTTCCGGCCACAAGACCAATGTGGTGAGCACCACTCTCAGCGACATTGACAGCTTCGAAGTCAGCAGAACGGAGAGGAACCGCCAATGGGTATTGGTGGGCGGCGTATTCATCGCCGGAGGGTTGTTGCTGGCGGTGTTGTCGGTCCTGGTTCTCGCCTCACCTATTTCTCCCCTCCTTATGGCCTTTGCACTGGGGCTCATCGGCGCCGTTTTTGTGCTGGCCTACGTAGGCGGAAGGACGGGCGAGGTCGTCATAAGGGCGGGAGCGAAGGATATTAGATGCAAGATGCGTCTCAATGCCATCGACGACATGTCGCTTTTCGTGGAGAGGGCCTACGAGCTCAAGATGGGCCTGTACGTAGACCCTGACGCAGAGGCTTCATTCGAGGAGCCCGATTCGCCCCTTGAAGCAGAAGAAGGGGATGCCACCGAGCTCCAGCCCGCGTCTGCAACACTATCATACGATTCCGAGCAATAATTGCTCCCTTCATTCATCACGTCCCGGTTGCACCTGAAAACGAGGCCCAACTTTATCAATACAGCTCCCCTTTTTCACCGAAATTGAACACTCCCAGATGCCCGCGTAGTCACTTCACCGGCTAGGCGGCGCAGATTGCCTTGTGTTGCCGCGGTCTGCCCGGTTATCCTTGAATGACGACTTTTGGAGGCCCGAGGAGTGCTGGAGAGCGGGTGCGTTTGGGACCAGGCCATCGTCAGCGATCTGATCGCAGTCTCTTATCAGAATCAGATGCTATTGAGTTGGGCTTTCTATGAAGATTTCAGAAATTCTGAGTCGGAAACGCACGATCTCCTTTGAGTTCTATCCTCCCAAGGAGGAGGAGGGCATTCCCGCCGTATTGCGCTCCATGGAGCGGCTGAAGGAGTTCAGCCCCGATTTCGTCTCCGTCACCTACGGCGCCGGGGGGTCAACTCGCCGGTTTACCCAGGACATCGCGGTCAAGGCCAACGAGGACCCTGACGTCAACGTCATGGCGCATATCACCTGCGTTGGACAGTCCCGGTCGCAGGTCCATAACGCTCTGGAGGATCTGAAAGCTGCCGGGATTGAAAATGTTATAGCGCTTCGAGGCGATCCGCCCAAGGGCGAAACGCGTTTTCAGACGGCGCCGGACGGCTTCTCGCATGCCACCGACCTCATGGAGCATATCAAGGCCAACTTCTCATTCGGATTCGCGGGCGCCTGCTATCCGGAGGGGCACGTAGAGTCTCGTGACTTGGAGACCGATATCGAGCATACGAAGCGTAAAGTGGATGCCGGTGTGGACTTTCTGATCTCCCAGCTCTTTTACGACAACACCTATTTCTACAGGTTTCTAGATCGAGTGGGCAAGGCGGGCATTAATGTTCCTATCATTCCTGGAGTCCTGCCCTTTCTGAGCACAGGCCAGATACGTCGATTCACCTCCCTCTGCGGAGCGACGATTCCGACGGAGCTCGATGCCAGGCTTGAAAAGCTATCGGACGACGATGATGCGGCGCGGGCTCTGGGCATAGAGTATGCAACAGAGCAGGTCCGCGACCTGTGGGACAACGGCGTGTCGGGAGTCCATTTCTACGCCCTCAACCGGAGCTATTCCATATCCAGAATCCTGCGGAACCTGAGCTTGAAGGTGGAGCGCTAGGAAGCCTGGTCTCTTACCCGTGCCAGAAAATCATTGCCGGCGCTGGAAAAAAGCGTTGTAAAGTGCGTATATAGGTACTGTACGCCCCTTCCCAGGTAGTCCTTCGTCGCCCCGGCATTTCCAGCCGATCCCGATACCTTTCCGGCCGACTTTATCCTGGCAAACGTGCTGTTTATGACCTCCCTCACCTCTGGAACGTCGGACCTTCCGGGGTAGCCCAAAGACTGCGACAGGTCCGAGGGGCCGACGAAGAACACATCTACTCCCTCGACCCGCAATATCTCGTCTATATTCTGGATGGCCTCGGCCTCTTCGAGCTGTATGCATACCAGGGTCTCTTTGTTGGCCTCCACCACGTAATCAGACATTGATATGCCGAATCCGTAGTTTGCGGGGCGGCTGCCCGCCGCAAGCCCGCGTACACCTTGCGGATGGTATTTGACGGCCTCGACGGCGCGGCGAGCGTCATCGGCGCTGTTTACGTGGGGCACCTGAACGCCCATCGCGCCACGGTCCATTACCTTGAGTATCTCCTCGGTGGTATTTGACAGCGGACGGGCGATAGGCGTGATGCCCGTTAGCTCGGCCGCCATGGCCATCATCTCCACGCTTTCCGGCGAGGAGGAGCCGTGCTCGCAATCTATCAGGACCCAATCAAAGCCAAGCTTCCCGACCATCTCCACTATCTGGGGCGATGGGAACATCACCGAGACGCCGAAGGCGGGCTCACCCGCAAGAAGCTTTTCCTTTAATTTGTTCTTTTTCAGAGTCAAAGCATCGATCTCCATTTAGCAATTTGAACCGTGGGGAGTCAGCCTGGTGCGGGGTTGTGCCGCTTCCCGATTTTCCGTTCAACTATTGCAGGGGGCATTGTTTGGGTTGAAGACCGAGGCGGGCCAATGGTGGGCACGCGCTGGGGTGCGGGAATGGGCCTCTACGCCGGCTCTCGTCACCTTGACACCCCCACTCGCCGCTTATAACATTAAATTATTGTGAAACCTAGTATATCTAGGTGTTTAAAAACCTAATTGTAAGGGGGGTGAGTCGCGTGGATATTTTGACAATCGCGATTATCGCCGTCCTGATTGGCCTAATTGTAGGGGTATCCGGGGGATACCTGGGACGGAGAATTGTTGGCGGCAGACAGTATGCCGCAGCGCAATCGGAGGCAGCACACCTTCTAGAAGAATCACGGGAGCAACGTAGGGTAATCCTTCTGGAGGCGAAGGAAGAGTCAATAAAGTTACGGTCGGATGCGGAGTCAGACCTTAGGGAGCGCCGCTCTGAAGTCCATAGAATCGAACGTCGAGTAGCAAACCGTGAAGAGAATGTCGAACGGCGAGCAAGCAATTTAGAGCGCCGCGAACGCAATCTCACTCAGAAGGAAAATGCCGCCGAGGACATAAAGGCTTCGCTGGATGAGATAAGGGAGCAGCAGCTACAGCAGCTGGAGACTATCTCCAATCTCTCTATGGATGAAGCTTCAGAAATAGTCATGCATCGTGCCGAAGAGGACATGGAACACGAAGTGGCCGTCCGTTATCGGGACTTCGAGGACCGGGCGAAAGAAGAAGCCGACGAGAAGGCACGAAGAATCCTTGCGCAGTCGATACATCGGTTGGCCTCCGATGTGGTCTCCGAGGTAACCGTCACAACGGTCCCCCTTCCCAGCGACGACATGAAGGGTCGTCTCATAGGTCGTGAAGGACGAAACATACGAGCAATAGAAAAGAGCACCGGCGTGGACCTCATAATTGACGATACGCCGGAGGCAGTTACGCTGTCTTGCTTTGACCCCATCCGCAGAGAGGTCGCCCGCCTCTCCCTTTCCAGTCTCATTGCGGACGGAAGAATACACCCCGCTCGAATCGAGGAGATGGTGGCCAAGGCCGAGAAAGAGGTCGCGGACACCATCTGGAAGAGCGGTGAACAGGCGGTTTTCGACGTCGGAGTGCGAGGCTTGCATCCCGAAGTCGTCAAGCTGCTTGGCAGGCTCAAATACCGGTACAGCTATGGCGAGAACGTACTCCAGCACAGCATGGAGGTGTCGCAGATAGCCGGTATGATCGCGGGCGAAATCGGGGCCGACATTAAAGTGGCCAAGGCCGGCGGCCTGCTCCACGACATCGGCAAGGCGCTCACCCACGAGGTCGAGGGCCCCCACGCCGAAATCGGCGCCGATGTGGCCGAGAGGCACAAGGTGGCCAAAAACGTATGCACCTGCATCGCCGAGCATCACAATGACGACATGAGCTCTGTGGAGGCGTTCGTCGTCTCCGCCGCGGACGCCATAAGCGCCGCCCGACCCGGCGCGAGGCGCGACACCGTGGAGAACTACATAAAGCGCCTCGAAGCCCTGGAAGAGGTTGCGGGCCAGTTCGACGGCGTCGAGAAGTGCTTCGCCATACAGGCGGGCCGTGAGGTACGCGTCATGGTCAAGCCCGAGCGCGTCGACGACGCCACGGCTTCCAAGATGGCCAGAGACATCGTGAAGAAGATCGAGGAGACCCTGGCCTATCCGGGGCAGATCAAGGTCACGGTGATTCGCGAGAGCCGGGCGGTGGAGTTCGCAAGGTAGGAATACTGTAAGGCCAAAGGGTCGCGCATAGAACATGGATCTTGATACCGCTCCTCGGAATACTCCGAGGAGCGGTCTTGCGAAGGGGAGTTGAAGCGGGCCGTGCGTGTGCTTATGATCGGCGATGTCGTAGGCCGACCCGGAAGAAAGGCCGTGAAGACCCTGCTTCCCGGCCTGCGAAGAGAGCACGACTTAGACCTGGTCATAGCCAATGGCGAGAACGCTTCGGGCGGCTTCGGCATTAACTTCAAGAACGCCCAGGAACTCTACGACAGCGGTGTGGACGTCATAACCTCGGGGAACCATATCTGGGACCAGCGAGACATCATCGAGCACCTCGACTCCGATATGCCGATATTGCGCCCGCTGAACTATCCCGCCGACACACCTGGTAGAGGCTATCTCGTATTCAACGATGTGCTCGTGATCAATCTCATCGGCAGGTTGTTCGTGGGCACGTATGACTGTCCATTCAGGGGCGTTGACCGCGTCCTCGATGAGATGAACGGCAAGGCCAATGCGATTATCGTGGACCTGCACGCCGAGGCAACGTCGGAAAAAGAGGCGATGGGCTGGTACCTGGATGGCCGCGTCAGCGTCGTGGCGGGCACGCATACTCACGTACCGACGGCGGATACTCGGATTCTTCCCAAGGGCACGGCCTTCGTCAGCGATCTGGGCATGGTCGGGGCGCTCGATTCGATAATCGGGGCCGAGCCGGAGGCCGTGCTCGAGCGGTTCCTCACGCAGACACCAAGGAGACTCAAGGTGGCGGAATCAGGCCCAATGCGGTTCAACAGCGTGCTGATTGAGCTGGACGACTCCAGCGGCAAGGCATCGTGCATTCAGCGATTGGACATGAAAATTGAGTGATTCAGCGGTAGTGGACCTGCATCTGCACACGACGTTTTCCGACGGCACCCTTACCCCCACGGAGATGGTCGAGCTGTGCGTTCAACGCGGACTCAAGGTTATCAGCATCAGCGACCACGACACGACCGAGGGCCTGACGGAGACCTTCGAGGCGGCGAGCCGGCATCCTGGACTAACGGTCATACCGGGCGTCGAGCTTAGCACCGACGTGCCCGGCGGAGAGATCCACGTTCTCGGCTATTTCCTGGAGGTGGAGGACGTGGGCCTTCAAGAGGTGCTGCAACGCTTCAGACTTGGCCGTGAGGGCAGGGCCGAGAAGATGGTCGAGAAGCTGAACGAGCTGGGCCTCAACATATTGTGGGACAGAGTAAGGGAGATATCGGGTGAGGGAGCAATAGGCAGACCCCACATAGCGCAGGCCCTGGTGGAGGCGGGCTACGTCCAATATCCCAAAGACGCCTTCGACAGGTACATATCCAGAAGCGGCCCCGCGTACGTCGAGCGGATGAAGTTTACGCCGGAGGAGGCGATAAAGCTAATCCTTGACCACGGCGCCCTGCCGGTAATGGCGCATCCCACCTATTCCGCCTCCAAGTCCGATCGGGACGGCGTATCCTCCCTGAAACAGGTGCTGACCGACCTCAAGCAGGCGGGCCTGGTGGGCATGGAGGTCTACTACGGCGACTACACCCCCGAGCAGGTCGAGGAGCTGGCGGCCTACGCGAAGGAGCTCGACCTTATCCCCTGCGGTGGCAGCGACTACCATGCGTCCGGCAATCCCGGTGAGCCTGAACCCGGCACGGTAGGCCCCCCTATAGCCACTTTCGAGGCCCTGCAGGCGCTAAAGGACTAGATTCTAAGCTTGAATGAAATTTCCCGGACCTTGACCCTTCAATCGGCACGCCCCTTCACAAAGCTATATTTTCTGACTTATGCTGTGTCTATGTTGAATGGGACGCCGCGGTTGCGACCGTGAATTTTTTTACTCCGGTGATTATCGTCATAGGCGCCTATCTCGTGGGCTCGATTCCCACGGCCTACCTCGTGGCAAAATATAAGGCCGGAATAGACATAAGGGGGTACGGGTCCGGAAACGTCGGCGCCGCAAACGTTTCTTCCCTGGTCGGAGCCCGTTTTGGGCTTGCTTTAGGCACTTTCGACTGCGTCGTAAAGGGCGCGTTGCCCGTCGTCATCGCCGGTCTGCTAGGGCAGGACGTTGCGGTGCAGGTCGCGGCCGGGTTGGCAGCGGTCGTGGGGCACAACTGGTCGCCGTTCATAGGTTTTACAGGGGGGAGGGGAGTCGCCACCGTTATCGGCATTGTCGTCGGCCTGGGCATGTGGTGGGAGGTGCTGATTCTGGCGGTGATCCTGGGAGCCATGGGCTGGCTCATATTCAAGGATACGGCGTTCTGGTCGTTTGTTTCCATGATTGCGCTTCCGATACTGGCGTTCTTGTTTGGCCGCCCCCTGGAGGTGGTCGTGATGAGCGTAATCATAGGCGTATTGCTGCTGTTGAAGAGGGCAACCGCCAACTGGCAAATGCCGGCGTCTGACAGTGGACTCATCCGAGTGCTGGTCTACCGCATCCTATGGGACAGAGACGTCTCGAAAAAGCTCGAGTGGACGTCAAGACTTCCGGGTACTTAAAAGAAAGCTAGATAAATATGGCAGAAGTAAGATACTGTGAGAAGCATCCACGTGTGGAGACAAACCTCCGCTGCGGCAAATGCAGTGAGCTGATCTGCCCGGACTGCATGGTCCATACGCCGGTTGGAGTGCGATGCGCGGACTGTGCCAAAGTGAGGCGCATTCCGACATACGACGTATCCGGCCAGTTCATGACGCGGGGCGTGATTGCGGCGCTACTGCTGGGAATAGCTTCCGGCGCCCTCTTCTTGCTGGTGTTTGGACTGTTGCCGCAGATCATCCCTGGCTCGGGCATTGCACGGGTGTTCAGTGTCCTGTGGCCCATAATGTTTGCCGGCGCGGGTCTGGTCAGTGGCGCTGGAATAAGCCTTGCCGTGAACCGCAAGCGGGGAAGGTCGCTGAAATTTGTGGCCGCGGGCTCAGTTTTAACGGCATATCTAATTATGTCATTCTTCGGTGTTGTGGATAGTTCGCTCTTTGGGTTGCTGGCGACGGCAGCAGCGTTTTATTTGGCGATCAACAGGTTCTGACTTCGTTAAGAAGGTGCCTACAGATTTCGAAATTCGACGCATCTGAGGGTGTGATTATCTATACGATAAACATATCGGATGCGATGTTGTGCATGAGCCATACCTTCAATGAATTTGCGTGTTGACAGCATTCATTCGCTGTTAGTATGATTCAGCACGAATCTCAGGTATGGACGGGACGCTGAAAACATGGACGAGTTGGACGCGAAAATCATCGCGATGTTACAGGATGACGGCAGGGCATCCAATGCGGCTATAGCGAGGAACGCAGGCGTTAGCGAAGGCACCGTGAGACGTCGGCTAAAGCGGCTTGTCGATGAGAATTTTATTCAAGTCGTAGCGATGCTAAACCCCGGGAAGATGGGTTTCGGAGCCGAGGCATTGATCGGGATACAGGTGGACCCCGAAAAGATAGATGAGGTCTCCGGTGCCGTCTCCCACCTGGAAGAGATAAGCTGGGTGGCCGTAACCACCGGCTCCTACGACATTTTTGCTTGGGCAACATTGGAATCGTCTGAATCGCTTGGCCTGTTTCTCCGAACGAAGCTTGGCACAATCGTAGGGGTGCGGCGGACCGAGACGTTCGTAAGCCTGTCAGTCAAGAAGCGCGGCTACGGAGTCGCCGTGTCGTGACGATCGCGGCACGCTTGGCGAGCTGGTCCTATCCCTCCCTGGAATAGCGAAATAGCTCTCTTCCTCATTCTGGGCCGGCCCTCGTTAACATCCCCTCATACTATTCATACAGGGCCAAGTCTGCTCTATAATTACGTGACTGCGATTAAAGGGGGGACTATTAGTTGCTAAAGACCATCAACTGCGGCGACGTGCGGTCTGAACACATCGGCAAGACCGTAACTCTTGCCGGTTGGGTCCACAGGCGCAGGGACCACGGCAATCTCATCTTCATCGATGTTCGCGACCGCGAGGGCTTGGTCCAGGTCGTGTTTAATCCCGAGCAAGCGCCCGAGGCCCACAAGACGGCGGAGTCACTACGCAACGAATGGGTCGTGCAGGTCTCGGGCAGGGTGTCGGCAAGGCCCGAAGGGTCCCAGAACACCGGCCTCGCCACGGGGGAGATAGAGGTCTACGCGGAGCAGCTGTTCGTCCTAAACGAGTCCAAGACGCCTCCCTTTTTCGTGAACGAAGAGAGCGAAGTCGACGAGCTTCTTCGCATGAAGTACCGCTACATCGATATCAGACGGCCTTCCATGCGGGACACGCTCATATTGCGTCACAGGGCCGTCAAGTTCATTCGGGACTTCCTCGACGAGCGCGGCTTCCTGGAGATAGAGACCCCCATTCTGATAAAGAGCACCCCTGAGGGCGCGCGCGATTACCTCGTGCCGAGCCGGCTCTATCCGGGCCGCTTCTACGCGCTGCCCCAGTCGCCGCAGCAGCTGAAGCAGCTGCTCATGGTCTCCGGGATAGAGAAGTACTTTCAGATCGCACGGTGCTTCCGCGACGAGGACCCTCGGGCGGACCGTCAGCCGGAACACACTCAGTTGGACCTGGAGATGAGCTTTGTCGAAGAGGACGACGTGCTTAATCTCATCGAGGAGCTCTACACGGAGCTGGTCGAGACGGTTTGTCCCGACAAGTGGGTGCTGAAGCCCTTTCCGAGAATCACCTATTCCGAGGCCATGGAGGTCTACGGCACCGACAAGCCCGACTTGAGGTTCGGCATGGAGATGGCCGACCTTTCTGAGATCGCGTCCGAAACCGAATTTCGAGTGTTTCTTTCGGTGCTCGAAAACGGCGGCATCGTTAAGGGATTCAAGGCGCCGGGGTGTGCGGGCTACACCCGTAGGCAGCTGGACGAGCTTACCGAGTTCGTGAGGGAAAGAGGCGCCCAGGGTCTTGTCTACATTGGCTTGACGGGCGAGGACGGCGACCTGGAGGAGCTGACCGAGGAGCAGATAAGGTCGTCCGCGGCGCGTTTTCTATCGGTGGAGCAAGTCAAGGAGATTGCCAGGAGGACCGAAGCTGAAATCGGCGACCTTATTCTCATAGTCGCCGGACCGAAAGGCTCGACGAACCAGGCGCTGAGCCTGCTCCGAAACGAGATGGGCGGCAGACTTGGACTTGCCGACCCCAACCTCGTCGCCTTCGCCTTCGTGACGGACTTTCCACTTTTTGATTGGAATGAGGACGAAAAGCGATGGGACGCCATGCACCACGCCTTCACGCAGCCTAAGCCGGGGCATGAAGAGCTGCTGGAAAGCGACCCCGGCAGCGTGATAGGCCGTCAATATGACTTAGTGGCCAACGGCTCGGAGCTGGCCAGCGGAAGCATCAGGGTCCACCATCGCGAGCTGCAGGAGCGCATCTTCTCCGTTCTGGGGTACACGAGGCAGCAGATGGCGGAGAGGTTCGAGCAGCTTCTGACGGCGCTGGAGTACGGCGCGCCGCCTCATGGAGGGATCGCTCCGGGGATAGACAGGCTCCTGATGGTGCTCACCGGCAAGGACAATATCAGAGATGTGATTGCCTTCCCCAAGACCCAGAGCGGCTACGATCCCCTGTTCGAAGCCCCGGGCTATGTGGAACCGAGCCAGCTCCAGGACCTGAGCATCGCCGTGACCGTCGAAAGGGAAGCAACCAATCAGCCAATCGAAGCCGACGACTAGGGCGAGATGCGCTGGAGACTCGGGCGGCGGTGTTTCTCATTAGAGGCCTGCGACTGCCGACAAGGAAGCTACCTGAACGGCCCGTCCCGCGCCTCGAGGAAGGGCTTCATGCCCTGCTCCTGGCGTATCTGATTTAGGGCCTCCTTTTCGGGCACGTCCGGCGTCATGCTCTCAACCATTCGTACCATCAGGTGGTGCTCGAAAGCCTCGGAAAACCCCATCTTATCGTAGGTGCCCTTGATGCTTCGCTTCATCATTTGGACCGCGAAAGGCGGGACCTTGGCGATGCGGCCCGCGAGTGAAAGGGCCTCGTCCATCAGCTCGTCGGCGGGGACGACTTTGTTTACCATGTTCCACTTTTCCGCCGTGGCGGCATCGATGATGTCGCCAGTGTAGTAGAGCCAGTGCAGATGCCGAAACGGGATCATGTAAGGCAGCAGAATCGCGGGCGAATGGGCGACGTGCCTGATCTCAGGTTCGCCAAATTGGGCCTCCTCGGATGCGATGACGATATCCGCGGTCATCGCCAGAACGTTGCCCGCCGCAAGGGCGAAGCCGTTGACGGCGCTTATGGTAGGCTGCCGCAGGTTCCAGAGCTTCATGAGGGTTCGGGGGGCGAGATGCATGGCATCCCAGTTTGCCGTGGCGGGTTTCTCGGCGTGCGCCTGTCCGGGTGAGATGTCGAAGCCGGCGGAGAAGGCGCGTCCCGCGCCCGTAAGCACGAGAACGTTGATATCGTGATCATCGTGAACTTCGTCGAGTGCCCGGCCGAGCTCATCCAACAGGCCTGTGCTCAACGCGTTCATCTTCTCAGGTCGGTCCAGGGTTAAAGTCGCGATCCGGTCCTGCTTTTCTAATTTGATGTACTGGTACGCCATGGCGGCTCCTTCGTCAGCTGCTCTGAGTAGTCCGCCAAATAGTAAAGCAGCCATCGGATATAGTCTACGTTCTGCCTTAAATGCCGGACGATTGCCACATCGTGTCAATCATCCCCCTGTTAGTACTTCATAGGTAGCAAAAGAGCCTGGATCTGGTTGTTTGTGTGTTTATTCACAAAATGGTGAATCCCCGTGTATCACGGCATGTATCGCATGTCAAAGGGTTGACACATAGCCTGAATTGGGGTATAAATTCGTGCGGCCTATAGGTGGCAATGGCTGGTCCGAATAAACACGTGTCTCGGAGCAGACTTTAGGTCCCGCTATCGGCTGAAGTGATTGGATGTACATATCAAGCCAACCTGAAGGAGGAGAGGACACGTGAAACGGATAATAAAGTACCTACCTCTAATTTCAATCGTCGCTGTGGCCTTTGTACTCGCTTGCGGAGGCGGTGACAAGGAAGCGCCTGCCGCACCTGCGCCCGCTGCGCCTGCGCCTGCCGCGCCCGCAGCCGCGCCAGCCGCACCCGCACCTGCGGCACCCGCACCGGTGCCTGCCGGCAAGGATGCTCCGCAGCCCAAGAATCCCGTTGGAACCATAGTAATGGGACGCTCCGCTCTAGGCTGCGCTCCCGGAGCCGGAACCGTGTTCTGCAACCAGTACCAGGCAGATGCCTGGGGCGCTGGAGAAGACCTGTTCACCTGGGCCTGGCGCGACGACGGCACAATCGATTACGCGGCAGGACAGCTTGCGACGTCATGGGACCTCGCTCCCGATGGTTTGAGCGTGGTTGTCCAGCTCCGCGAGGGTGTGCAGTTTCACAAGGGCTTCGGTACCATGACCGCCGAGGACGTGGTCTGGAACTACAACCAGGTCAACCCTTTGATTACTAAGCACAGCATCGCGCCCAGCGCGTCTTATTTCTCAACCCTCTTCGGTGAGAACCTGGCGCAAGCGGTCGACGCAAACTCCGTCAAGTTTACCTTTGCCTCGGTCGACTCTCACTGGCATACCTACATGATGAACGCCAACGGCTTCGTCGGCATGGTGATGCACCCAAAGAAGGCCTTCGACGACAACGGCGAAGACTGGATGAGGGACAACTTCATCGCGACCGGTCCGTTCGAAGTGGATAGCTGGGTCCGTGACGACCGCGCCGTATTCCCGAGGTTTGCAGACCACTGGGACGACGCGCCGCAGATCGAAAAGTTCATCGTCCAGGCGATGCCCGAGGATGCGACGAGGCTTGCAGCCCTCCAGACGGGTGAGCTGGACGCGGCGGAGCTGGCCCTCAAGAGCGTCCCGCAGGCGTTGGACCTGGGCTTCAAGACTACGTCGTCGGGCAACGCAAACCAGACGGGGATCATCTTCTCCGGCAACCTCTGGGAGACGGAGAATGCCCTGACCGGCGAGGACCTGAACACGGCCGCCAGCGGCGTGTATGCACGCGACATCCAGTGGGTCGGCAACCCCTTCAGGCCCAACGACGGCAACAATCCCGAGGCGCTTAAATGCGCCGACGGCGTGGACCCGCGTGTAAACGCCGACAGCTGTGGCGACATGGAGCAGGCCCGCCTCGTTCGCTGGGCGGTCGCCATGGCCATTAACAAGGACCTGATCAACACGGAGCTGCTCAACGGCCTTGGCTGGCCGGTACACATCGGATACGCCGACGAGAAGAGTGAGTTCTGGAACACCGCCTGGGAATATCCCTACGACGTTGCCAAGGCCAACGAGTACCTGGACCTAGCGGGCTTTCCCAGAGGCGACAACGGCAAGCGCTTCGAGATGCCGATATTTACCAGCTCCGGCCAGTACGGCGGCATCGGTGAGGAGATCGTGGACGCCGTCAGCGGCATGATGTCCGATATAGGAATCGAGACGGCCGTATTGAAGTATCCCTATGCCGTCTACAGGCCTGGTCTCGTGAACCGCGCCGCTACTATTCCGAGGCTGACCGCCGGTGACGACGGCCAGACCATCTACCCCTTCGACTGGCCGAAGGGAATTGAAGAGTCCAGCCTTTCCAGGGGCGGCTACTGCATGTGCTATGAGGCCACCTGGATAAGCGACACCTACCTGGCGGTTGCCGAGGAGAACGATCCTCAGAAGAGGATCGACCTGAACAGGACCTACTTCGACAACATGCACTTCTGGGCGCTCAAGCCCGGTGTGGTGGCTCTTCCGAACTTTACCGTTTACAACCCTAATTCCATAAGCGAATGGATCATGCAGCCATCGCCGTTTGGGACGACCTCCTTCGAGAGCATCGTTCCCGCCAGGTAGACCGGCACAAGGCACGATTATTAGTGGTGCGTCTCCCAGCCCATCATGGGATATGGGAGGCGCACTATTCGACTGCTTTAGAGCCTGGGCCACCGATGGCCCAATTGGGTGTTGAGGGGCGCATATGGGCAGATTCCTAATACGGCGAGCATTCTTCGCAGCGTTCTCTCTTTTTGCCGCTACGATCATCGTATTCGGCCTGTCAAGGGTGCAGGGAGACCCTCTTCTCGTGTACACCCAGGAGGGTGGTGGATACGGCTTGAGTCCGGCACAAAAGAAGGAGATCGAGAAATACCTGGGCCTGGACAAGCCACTCATCGTTCAATACTTCGTCTGGGTGGGCAACGCTCTGAGGGGTGACTTCAGCAGGACACTTCTCGATAGGGCGCCGGTGTTTGGACTGATCACCGGCAAGTTGGGCGCGACGGCGCAACTGGCCTTGGCCGCCTGGCTCTTTGCAGTTTTAACCGGTGTGCCGTTAGGAGTCTTATCCGCCACCAGAAGAGGCGGAGTCGCCGATTATTTGGGACGGGCCTTCGCCTTGTTCGGGCAGGCCCTGCCACAGTTCTGGATCGGCATCGTGTTCATCGTCGTCTTCGCCGTGCATCTCGACTGGCTCCCCGCCGTGGGCCGGGGCTATCCCGAGGACTCCTTCTGGGTTCAGATCAAACACTTCGTCCTCCCCACGATAACTCTGGGCTGGCTGGGCTCTGCGACTTACCTGCGGCTGACTCGGTCGTCAATGCTGGAAGTGTTGGATTCCGAGTTCGTTAAACTGGCTCGCGCAAAGGGTGTCAAGGGATGGAAGGTGATCTGGAAGCATGCGTTACGGAACGCTCTGATCGCGCCGATCACTTACTCCAGCCTGTTTCTGGCGAGCTTCATAACGGGAGCGACCGTGGTGGAGCTGGTGTTTGCGTGGCCGGGCATCGGCCGCCTGGCTCTCACTGCCGTGGTAAACAACGACTTCGCACTTCTGACGGGAATCGTCCTGTTTTTCGCCATAGCGTACATATTCTTCAACTTCGTGGCAGACGTGCTCTACGGCTATATAGACCCAAGGATACGCTATAACTAGGTACTGATTTGTCCAACCAAGCAATTCAAAATTCGGCTGAAGCCGCGTTACTGCATACTAGTCTCCCAGGCAGGATTTGGGAGATCTTCAGGCGTTGGCCCGTTCTACCGATCATAGTGCTGGTGGTGCTGGTCGTGACGGGGCTGTTCGCTCCTCTCATCGCGCCCAACGACCCGCTCGACCAGGACCTTACGTTGAGGAACAACCCGCCCTTTTGGGATGCTGAGGAAGGGACTACGAGCCGATTGCTCGGCGCCGACCACGTGGGACGTGATGTGCTCAGCCGAGTGATTTATGGCGCGCGCATATCACTCATGGTCGTTAGCGTGTCTCTCTCCACGGGCCTGTTGATCGGTACAACGCTGGGACTCATAGCCGGCTATGCAGGCGGCATCGTGGATGAGATCATCATGCGCCTGGTAGACGTGTGGCTTGCGTTGCCATTTATACTGATAGCGTTGGTGGCCGTCGTTGTGCTTGGGGCGAGCCTTGGTCTCGTGATTGCCCTGCTGGCGCTGTTCACCTGGGCCTCGTTCGTGCGGTTTGTCAGGGCCGAAGTCCTGTCCCTAAAGGAGCGGGACTACGTCGCCCTCGCAAAGGTGTCGGGCGCGTCGACGACTCGCATCATACTCCGCCACATATTGCCCGGAGTGATGAACACGATAATTGTGATCACCACGCTGCGGGTTGGGCAGCTCATTCTCACCGAGGCGACGCTGAGCTTCATCGGCGCGGGCATTCCCGCACCAACGCCCGCCTGGGGAGTGATAGTCGCCGAGGGCCGCTCCTACGTTACGATAGCCTGGTGGAGCTCACTTTTGCCCGGTCTGGCGATCTTCATGGTGGTGATGTCCCTGAACTTCCTGGGGGACTGGATGCGAGATAGGCTGGACCCTCGTCTGCGCCAGCTATAACGTCCACGGGCCGGGTCTGCGCTCCCTACGAATTCGTAAAGGCACGTCAAAGGGCCGCGGTCAAATACGCGGGTTTCTAATTATCTTCACCAACCAGACGGCCAGGTTGAAGATATTGCCGCCCAGGATAGCCCCCACGGTTATCCCTTTGAGCGCCGGATTTCCCAGAAGACCACTCAGCTGAAAGACGTCCTTGCTGTTATGCAGCCCTCCCCAGGCTCCCAGCAGCGTCGCTG
Organism: Chloroflexota bacterium; assembly: GCA_022565015.1. Taxonomy (GTDB): domain Bacteria; phylum Chloroflexota; class Dehalococcoidia; order Lucifugimonadales; family JADFKI01; genus JADFKI01. The sequence goes on along the minus strand of JADFKI010000002.1, from coordinate 5,377 downwards.
CCATAGTCAAGAACAGCACCAGCATCAGATACCGGAGCCTTAGGTCACGATTCAGCCAACCCAAAAAGCTCCCGATCCCCGCGCCTGTGCCAATAGCGAGCACTCCGAACATGGCGGAATTGATATCAGTGATGCGCGAGAGGTACTGCATTACGGGGAAAGTTACAACGTAAAACAGAAAGCCCAAAACCCAAGAAAGAAAGAGGGCAAGCGCCAGTCTGGCAAGAAGCACCACTAGGTTTTCCGCCACACTTTGCAGGACGGATGAGATATCGGGAAGGCCGTGCCCAGGTGCTTTGGCTATATCAGTAGGTCTCCGTTGCGCTTGACGACCCGACCCTGTGTAACGATCGTGTCGACCTCGTGGATGGCTTTGATGTCTTCGGCAGGGTTGCCCTTGACCATGACCGCGTCGGCGGCCTTGCCCACTTCCAGCGTGCCCGTCTCTTCAGCAATGCCCAGGCATTCGGCCGAGGTCTTGGTGGAGCAGACTATGGCCTCCATCGGGGATATGCGGAGCTCATCCACCATGACCTCAGGGATATAGGCGAAATCATCGAACCTGGCGTTTATCATACCCGAGTCCATGCCCGTCACAAACTTGACGCCCCTGTCCCACATGTCCCTGAGGATCTCGAATCTTCGAGCGGGGTCAAGCATAGTGCCGCCGGCAACTCGCACTCGTCCGCGCATTCGGTTCAAGCGTCCCAGGGCGAGGGTCGGGTCCACCCAGATGCCTTTCTCTGCAATGGCGTCGGCCACGTCAGGATCGTAGTCGTAGCCTTGTTCCGGGTCTTCGGCGAGCCACGAGCAGTGAATCAGGTTGTGGATTCCAGCCTCGACGCAGTTCCTCACACCTGCGGTAGCGTGGCAATGGGCGGCTATTCGAAGGTTGAGCCGCTCCGCGTCCTTGACGGCGGACTTCAGCGTTTCGACCGGGTACTGGGGTGCTCGAACGTTCGTGCCGGGAGTAAATCCGCCGCCGGTCGACATGATCTTGATATAGCCCGCCCCCTGCTTGAACTGGTTGCGAATCGCGGTGACGACTTCCTCCACGGTGTCCGCCTCCGTGCCGAACATGTTGCAGTGGCCGCCCGTCGTGGTGATAGGCGTACCGGCTACGATGAGACGTGGGCCGGGTATTATGCCGTCTTCGATAGCCTTCTTTACGGGAAAGGCGACCTGATTGCGGGCTCCAAGGTCTCGCATCGTAGTGACGCCGGAGCTCAGCGCCGTCCGGACCGCCCCCACCGCCCTCATCAGAAACACCTGGTCGCTCTCGGTCATGATGTGCTGGTAGGCGTCCGTCTCTGCGCTGCAGTGCATGTGTGAATGCATCTCGATAAAGCCCGGCATGATGGTGCCGCCGTTCAGCTCGATGACGTCGGAGTCGTCGGACAGGCCGGCCAGGTTGTTCCTGGACGTGATATCGGTAATTCGACCGTCTTCGATAATGAGCGCTGCGTCTGAAACGGGATCGGTACCGGTGCCGTCGATGAGTCGGTCCGCCTTCAACACGAGCTTCATTAATATGCCTCTGGGTAAGAGATTTCGACGCCGGAATTTTCGCCGCCATTATAGCATGGCTCCATTTCGGTCATCAGGAGCCCCCCCGTGGCCTCGTCCTCATCGGCGACGCTGTACCTACCGGCACAGTATTGATATAATCCACGCTGAATCCCTGCGTAAGCGCAGGTCTTACGCTGACTCTGAACATATGGAGAAGGAAAGTGGCGACACGAAGCTCAGAGCTAAACAAGGATACCCTCTTGTGGATGTACGAAAAAATGGTGACGATCCGCCGCTTCGAGGAGCAGGCCAGGCGTGAGGCCGACGCCGGAAAGCTCCGGGGCATGCATTCGTCCATAGGTCAGGAAGCGGTCCCCACGGGCATATGCGCCCATTTGCGAGACGACGACTACATATTGGGTACCCATAGGAGCCACCACCACTGCATAGCCAAGGGTTTGGACCTTTCAGAGATGATGGCCGAGCTCCTGGGCAAGTCCACCGGCACGAACCATGGCAAGGGCGGCACCATGCACATCGCCGACATCGACAAGGGCATGCTGGGCGCCAACGGCGTCGTCGGCTCCAGCATCCCCGTCGCCACCGGAGTCGCGCTTAGCGCCAGTGTAAGAGGCACCGATCAGGTCAGCGTCGCTTTCTTCGGTGACGGCGCAACCAGCCAGGGTGTGCTCCACGAGTCCATGAACCTGGCGAGCATCTGGAAGCTGCCGGTCCTGTTCGTGTGCGAGAACAACAGGTACGCGGAGGCGACGCCGTTCGAATACGCGGTGGCGGGCGGCTCGATAGCAAACAGGGCTCCGGGCTACGACATGCCCGGCATCGTCGTGGACGGCCAGTCCGCCACAGACATGTTCGAGGTGGGAAGAGAAGCAGTGGCGAGGGCGAGGGCCGGTGACGGTCCTACGCTGATCGAGGCGCAGACCTATCGTTATCAGGGCCACTTCGGAGCGGACGACCCATTGGGCTACAGGACCCAGGAAGAAGAGGACTATTACGAGGCCCGCGACTGCATCGAGCAGCTCAAGGGACATATTCTGGACGGAGAATATGCATCGGAGACCGACCTTAACGCGATCGATGAAAAGTGCGTGGCCGCGGTCGTGGAGGCGGCAAAGTTCGCCAACGACAGCCCCTTCCCGGATGATGCTGAGCTGACGACGGACGTTTATGTCTCATACCCATAGGCCGGTCCGGGCTAAGCCCATTGATGGGCTAACCCATCGACGCCCGTGAGACCTGAGAGAAGTCGGAGGGATTTATGGTACAGACGGAGCTAAGAAAGCTTTCATACATCCAGGCGGTCAACGAGGCGCTCCGCCAGGAACTGGAGAGGGACCCCACGGTCATTGTCATGGGCGAGGACATCGCAGGCGGGGGTGAACGTGACGACTTCCAGGACGCCTGGGGAGGCCCGATGCGGCTCACCAAGGGCCTCGTGAACGACTTCGGCCGCAAGCGCATTCGAGACACTCCCATCTCGGAAGCGGGCTTCATGGGGGCCGGAGTAGGCGCGGCGGCCTCCGGGCTGCGGCCCGTCGTGGATCTAATGTACGTCGGCTTCTACGGCGTGTGCGCGGACCAGATTACGAACAACGCGGCGAAGATACACTATATGTTCGGCGGCAAGGTCAAGATCCCTCTCACGATCATGACCGGCATCGGGGCCGGAACAAACTCCGCCGCGCAGCATTCCGAGACCCTCTATTCGATATTCACCCACTTCCCGGGGCTCAAGTGCGTGGTCCCGTCCAATCCCTATAACGTCAAGGGCCTGTTCGCGTCGGCGATTCGCGACGACGACCCCGTGATCATATTCAACAATCGCCAGCTCATGGGCACGAGCTTCGATGTAAACGTACCCGAGGCCTCATACGAGGTGCCTATCGGGAAGGCGGAGATAGCCCGGGAGGGGACGGACGTTACGCTGCTGGGCATCGGCTACACGACACTTGTGTGTCAACAGGCCGCCGACGAGCTGGCGTCGCAGGGCTATTCGGCGGAGGTCGTCGACCTGCTCTCGCTGTCTCCGATGGACGAAGAGACCATTCTAAGCTCGGTCCGAAAGACGCGAAAGATCGTTATCGTGGACGAAGATTACCCGAGATGCAGCATGGCCACCGACATCTCGGCCCTGGTGGCGGAGCAGGCATTCGACTACCTTGACGCGCCGCCAAAAAGGGTGACGCCACCGCATACCCTCGTGCCCTACAGCCGTCCGCTGGAAGCCCTCTACGTGCCCGATAAGGACAAGGTCGTCCAGGCAGCGCTTGAAGTCCTTGAGTAGGAGCCTATAGATGGCGACATCCATAGTTATGCCCAGGCTTGGCGACTTCATGACGGAGGGCACAGTCACCAGGTGGACGAAGGTCAAGGGCGACCACGTCGACCAGGGCGAAGTGTTGGCGGAGATAGAGTCGGAGAAGCTGAATTACGATCTCGAAGCCACCGTGGCGGGCTTCTTTCACCCTGTAGTCAACGAGGGCGATACCGTTCCCGTCGATGGCGTCCTGGGTTACGTGCTGGCCGAAGGGGAGGCCCCGCCCGCTCAGGAGTCGCCGCAGGTCCCGACCCCCGCAGCAGGCCCATCAGCGTCTTCACGGCCGGCCAGAGCGGCCGCACCCGTGCAGGCAGGCGATGCCGTGCCTTCGACGCCCGGCGCACGAAGGCTCGCGGCCAGCCTTGAAGTGGATATCTCGCGGGTCACGCCGACAGGCCCCCGTGGCCGCGTCGTAGACGCCGATGTACGCGCCTACGCGGAAAGCCAGGGAGCCGCGCCGGCGCCCCAGGCACCGCCGGGCATGCCTCAGCCGTCCAAGACTGTGCCTTTGGGGGGCATGCGACGCACCATAGCCACTCACATGAAGAACAGCCTTTCGGGCACCGCCCAGCTTTCCTACTTCCTGGAGGTCGACGTTACCGATGCCCAGGCGCTCAGACGAGAGAAGTCCAGAGGGTCCGAAGGCACGATCACGATGGCGCAGGTGCTCGTCAAGGCGTGCGCCGAGTCGCTGAAGCGAAATCCCGTCATCAACACCCTGCTTGTGGACGGCAACGTCCTGTACTTCGACGAGATCAACATTGGCGTGGCCGTGGCGCTGGACGACGGCCTCATAGTCCCCGTCCTCAGGAACGTCGAAAACAAGAGCCTTCTTGAGATATCCCAGGGGGTGCATGAGCTGACTGAAAAGGCACGCGTGGGCCGCCTTTCTGCGACCGAGGTCACCGGCGGCACCTTTACAATCAGCGTTCTCGGCTCTGTCGACGGCTTCACGCCGATACTCAACCGGCCCCAGAACGCGCTGCTTGGAGTGGGACGTTCAGTTCAAAAACCCGTAGTCAGAGGCGGCGAAATTGTAGTCCGGGAGATGATGACCATCAGCCTTACGGGCGACCATCAGGTCATAGACGGAGCCCTGGCGGCAAGCTTCCTGCGGCGTCTGCAACAGCTAATCGAGCGGCCCTCCCAGCTCTTCTCGTAGGCAGAGATTTCGGGCTAAAGCATGTATTTCCGTGTCTGGTTAGCCATATTCGGCGTAATAGGTTGCCCACCGGTAAAGGGATGAAGCAATGGCGGATCTGAAGATCGTAAACGGCCTCGTAATCGATGGCAGCGGCAGCCCGGGGTTTCATGCGACCGTGCTCGTCGAGGACGAAAGCGTCACGTTGCATCGAGGCGAGCACACGCACCTCGAGGCCGCGCGGACCATTGACGCGACAGGATACGTTGTGTGCCCCGGCTTCATCGACCTGCACTCCCACGCCGGCCTTACGATACTTGGCGCACCCCATCACGACCCCAAGCTGCGCCAGGGCGTGACCACCGAGCTCGTCGGCGTCGATGGCATTT
>JADFKI010000344.1 GCA_022565015.1 Chloroflexota bacterium | reverse complement strand
AAGTCGAGAAGGTCGTTGATTACGGTCAGCAGAGAGTCGGACGACTTCTTGACGACGTCGAGATATTCTCTCTGCTCCTCGACAAGCTCGGTGTCGAGTAACAGCTCCGTCATGCCGACGATTCCGTTTAGGGGCGTACGGATTTCATGGCTCATGTTGGCGAGAAATTCGCTTTTGGCCTTGTTGTGCACCTCGAGCTGCGCGTTTGTGGCCGCGAGGTCGTCCTGCTGCTGTCGGATCGTTCTCGAGCCGCGCCAGACGATTGAGATCAGCCCAAGGTATAAGACGACGAAGCCACCGCCTACGGCGCCCGCGGTCGTCCACAACATATTGTCGAGGTCTTCGCTTAATTGGGCGATCACGGATGGATCAAGGGGCTTTGCCGAGCTTCCGCCAATCATGGCCGTGCTATGCGATTTGAGCAGCGAAACGTCCTGATTGAGTCTGACGGTGATAATGACCGAGATAGAAACGGCCGCGAAGGTCATGATTGCAAAGCTAAAGATCGCAAACTTGACCAGAGGATTCTGAGAGAGTCTCATGTTTTAATGCACCCTAATTTTCGTATCATGTCGACAGAGGACTGCTGATGCCGGGCATGCCGAATCACCGCGACGGCTCCATGTCTCAACAGGCCATTGTCACATATTGAGCGAAATTAATGGGAGTTATTCATGAAATCATTATTGCTCTCGAATGGGGAGGAAATAAGGGGGAATACCCCTATGCTAATGGGTGCGGAGCGACATCTTTTAGGCTGTTTGAGTTCGGCGATCGCGAACCCTTGCAGACGGAGAGCCTAGTTATAGGCCTCAGGCCTGGCCCACGAATATCGCGTCGTACTGCCGATGAAGTAGGTGCCGACCTTCAGCTGCCAGGTGGTTCGGACAGACGAAAGGTGCACTTGCTGGTCGAGATAATTCGAAAACTTGAAGGAGAGAGGGCTCGTTTATGGAAATCACGAGAAGAAACTATGATAGCGTTCCGGTTACCGGCTCCCCGCACTATCACTCCGTAAGAGCTGGTAATCTGCTGTTCATCTCAGGCGCCACCGCCAAGATGACTGACGCGGAGTACGGGGACATGGCCGCGCAGACCGAAGCGGTCCTGTTAATGATTAGAAACATGCTGGTTGCGGAGGGTGGAAGCCTTGATAACGTCGTGAAAGTGACCAACTTCGTCACGGACATTTCCAAAGAAGCGACGGAGGCCTCTCGCGACATGCGTCGCAAGTACTTCGGCGAAAAGCTGCCGGCCAGCACGCGGGTACAGGTGGTCGGGCTCATCGAGCCGCAGCTTCTGATCGAAATCGAGGCCATCGCCGTGCTGCCGGACTGACCGTACGTAGAGCTGTGCTAAGCGGGCAGCAGTGCCGGCACGAGTCCCGTCCGTACAAGGCCGTGAGTGGGATACCTTCCGGTCTTGTCAGTCACCATCGGCCGGAAATCGCTCGCATCAGCGTAGTTTCAGCTCGTATTTGTAGTCCTTCGCTATGCCGCGCTCCGGGAGACTGGGTTGCACCTTAACCATGTAGCGGTAGCCTGCATCGGCGTGCTCTTTGGGCGTAATAGTGCCGCGCAAGACACCGATTCCCTCTACCTCTATCTCGACGACATCGCCCGGCTGGAGAAAACGCGCCTTGTCATAGCCCTTTCGAATGGCCTCTCCGATCGAACCTCCGCCTACGGTGCCCGTGCCGAAGACGTCGCCGGGAGCGATGCGGCTGTCTTTGGACGCCCGTTCCACCAGAGAGCCCCAGGTGTGATACGCAACGCCGCCATCTCCGTCACTGAGCCAGTAGTCACCATTCACCTTTACCGTGCACTTCACCTGCAGTCGGCCATCGCGCATGTATGGGGCCATTTCGTCCATTGTCACCATCCACGGCCCTAGGGAGGTCGCGGCATCCTTGCCCTTTGCGGGACCCAACCTGACGGCCATCTCATCGCCCTGCAGGTCGCGGCAGCTCCAGTCGTTAAATATGCAGAATCCGGCAATATAGTCCATGGCATCGGCCTCGGCAATATTGCTTCCGCCTTTGCCGATTATGCAGCCCAGCTCGAGCTCGTAGTCGAGCATGTCCGATGCGGAAGGGTAGGGAATGTGGGCATCGGGCCCGAAGATTCGCAGCGTATTCGAGAAGTAAAAGATGGGCATCCGGTACCATGCGTCGGTCTGCACTCGCGTGCCCTGAGCCGTAGCGTGCTCCTCGAATATAATGAAGTCGCGGACCGTGGGTGGCTGAAGTACGGGGGAGAGCAGAGTCGCATTATCCAGGGCTACGCGTGGTGCGACGGCTCCCCCGGACAGCGCCTCCCCTACACGGTCGATCGGCGACTCACCGAACTCCAGCAACGCCTGAACGTCGCGTAGTGTGGTCTGGGAGCCGAGCAGGGCAGACACATCGACTATATGATCGTCCTGTAGAACACCGCAACGTGGTCCCGCACCCGTGTCGTACGTTAGAAGCTTCATTCATGGCCTCCCTTTCCCGTCCCTGCGCAGGCCGCGCAGCTGTCGATTCAATAGTTTGTTCCTTGGTATGCTCAGGCTTGCGTCGGATATGCACTTTCCTATTCGTGAAGGCTGAGCCCGACGGTAATGATAGCAACTACGGATACCTCATGTTTGGCTGCGTTTTACAGCCGCCTGAAGGGTTGCGTCTAAATTTCCGCGACAACCGCGCCAGGAGGCGGAGGTATCGTCATTCCCAAGAAAGGGCAATGAATTCGCCCGACTAAGGAAGGGCAGTACTTGGACGATGTTAGGGGCCACGTCTCCTTGTTCACGATATGCTCAGAATTCGACACGCGTTTGGCTACACTGTTGCCAATTCAAAAATCATCGACAGCTGGTAATTTCTGTCTAAGACCATTGGTCCTTAGGCTATGAGCTCACAGGTAGCCAGGCAGACCCCCGAAGTCAAGGTAGAATTACGCATCTTCGGGTCGGCAACGTGATGGTCACTGGGGGATATGTTGGTACTTG